>JAGAOE010000166.1 GCA_017623885.1 Eubacterium sp.
AAACCGATGCAGCATACGCAGGTGACGACGCTGCCGTATCCGGGCTTTCCGACAGATATGCAGCCGCAGATGTCTGTGATTTTGGGTATCGCGCAGGGAACAAGTACGGTGACAGAGAGCATTTTTGAAAATCGTTTCAAGTATGTGGATGAACTGACACGTATGGGCGCGAATATCAAAGTGGAGAGCAATATTGCCATCATTGCAGGCGTAGAAAAGTACACCGGAGCGCGGGTGAGTGCGCCGGATCTGAGAGCAGGAGCTGCACTTGTGATAGCAGGACTTTCGGCGGAAGGTATCACGATTATCGACGATATCTACTATATAGAACGTGGTTATGAGCACTTCGAAGAGAAGCTGGCAAGCTTGGGAGCTCAGATTGAAAAAGTAAGTTCTGAGAAAGAAATTCAGAAATTCAAGTTAAAAGTTTCTTGAGAAAGAAATGAATGAAAAGATTATATAGAAACGTAAAAATAGCTGTCGTGGGAATCGACAGCTATTTTTTATAATAAACATCACTTGAAAGTGTATCTAAACGATAGTGAATTATACAATAGATTGTATATACAGAGGTGATGTCGCCAAATCAATACAAGAACCATCGTCGAGCTGAACGAGCGGCTCAGATAAAGAATTCTGATTCAGTAAAATAATCTTTGCGGCCTGACCATCGTTGAGAATAACGCGGTTGTTCTGGTAAGTCGAAGCAATCTGACGAAGGAACGTCAGCAGATATTCGGTGCGATATTTATGATAACCATCGCGCTCGAATTCGCGGATTACCTGGAACGGACAAAGCGGCGCGCGATATTTACGCGCTGCAGTCATTGCGTCATATACATCAGCGATTGCAACGATCATAGAGAAATCGTCTAACATAATCTCGTCTGCCTTCATCGGATAGCCGCTGCCATCGCAACGTTCATGATGCTGAAGCGTTGCTTTTTTGATGCGCGAATCGATTTTCAAATCACGAATCAAATCATAGCCTGCACGCGGATGCCAACGAATCATCTCAAATTCTTCGTCAGTCAACTTGCCTTCTTTGTTTAAAATCTCGGACGGAATGGTAATTTTACCAATATCATGAAGCAGACCGGCAAGAACCAGACTGTCTAAATCTGAACTGGACCACTTTAACCATTTTCCGAGAATGCGCGAAATCATAGCTACGTTTAGCGAGTGAGAATACACACTGTCATCGCTGGAACGCAGATTATGTAACATATCAAAATATTGGATGACGGTCTGACCGGGCGTGATGAGAGACATCGCACTGTTTAGCAACAAATCGAAATCCAACGGTTTCTGATGCAAAACAAATCCTTCTAACTGATCCTGCAAGGTCTTCGTAACCAGTGTAGAATTCAGGGAATATTCCTGAAATGATTTGCTGCGTTTGACTTTTTGCGAGTACGCAACTTCCGACTGCGGAATGGGATTCTGTGGTTCAGCATTTTCTTCTTCTGCTACTTCCTGTGGTAACTGGGCTAATTTCTGCTCCATGGCAGCCCGTAATGCTAATTGAACCTCCTCTTCTGTCAAAATGGAAGTTTCATCAATGCAGGCAGAACTGATGCCGTAGAATTCCATGCGGGAAATCAACTGTTTCGTCAATGTTGTGCCGGCAGGAATCAATTCCTGACCGCGTTTTGTGTTTACGGGCTCGGTGATGACCATGCCCGCTCTTAATTCAGATGTATTTACTTTTTTCATACTATCTATTATCTGCATAATACAGCTATTTGTCAAGAATTTGTCAAATAATTCATGTGGAAGTTCAAATAATTTGTTAAAAATATCACACAAGGAAGCGAAATCATGTTACAATAGACAAACCCTAGTACAGTATATGGAGGAATGGGAATGTTAAAGAACAAATCGATAAGCCGCAACTGGATTACCGTAAACGTGATTTTGCTGACCGTGTTGGTGATCGGAATCGGTGCAGTAAATGCGTATGTATCTTATATAAACGAACCTGGAATTGTTTATAAAAGCGGAGACGAGTCGGAAGATATCGTTGTGGAGGTCAGTGAGACAAAACGCTGGTCTGAAAAGGCACACGGATATCGTTACGGCGTACAATACGATGTAGTAATGGAAAATCTCTCGTCAACGGAGCTGTGCAATTGGTATGTTGAAATTCAATTGCCTCCGAATTGTGCGGTGGACAGTTCCTGGAACGGAGAATTTGTGCTGACGGAACAGGGGCTTGTGGTGACACCTGCTTCATATAATAAGACGATTGCGTCAGGCAATAAACGCGATTTCGGATTTGTGCTGTATACCGATTATGAGGATAACATATCGACCTATACGGTCAATGTACACAGGCACCTTCATTTTTGGGAAATGCCGCTGTTTTGGGTGTTTGTCCTCGTGTTGTTTGTGCAGGTGGTGGTAAATATTACTGCACTGTTTTTCTGGAGAAAAACTGCGCGTTTGCGTGCGCAAAAGCAGCAGTATGTAGATATTGTAAATGAGAGCTTTTTGACGTTTGCAAAGATGATAGACGCAAAAGATCCGTATACACAAGGACATTCACACCGTGTGGCGATTTATACGCGTGAGCTTGCGCGGCGTATGGGAAAAACAGAAGAAGAGCAAAGGCAGGCGTTTTACGTGGCGCTGCTTCATGATATCGGAAAAATCGGTGTGCCGGATGCGGTGCTGAAGAAAACCGGAAAACTGAGTCCCGATGAGCGTGCTACGATAGAGGAGCACGTGCAGGTCGGCGGTGATATACTGAAGGATTTTTCTGCGATAGAAGGAATCGAGGCAGGAGCACGCTACCACCATGAGCGTTACGACGGAACGGGATATGTGAGCAACTGGAGTGGAAAAGATATTCCGGAGCTGGCTCGTATGATTTGTGTCGCGGATGCGTTTGACGCAATGACTAGTATGCGCTGTTACCGTCCGAAGCTGCCGATGCATGTGGTAATATCCGAATTGAAAGAGTGTGCAGGAACGCAGTTTGACCCGGACATCGTGCCGTACATGTTAAACATGATAGAAGACGGAGTCGTGCCTGTATCGGTACAGGGAACGGATTTGCAGTCGGCACTGTCCATTGCATCGATTAATGGCGGACTGCACGCAAAAAGCAAGAGTCTTTACTAAAAACAGCGCGCAAAGGCGGCAAAATTTAGGAAATAAATGGAAATATGAAAAAAGGGCTAAAGAATATTTAGAACTAACCGATAGATAGAATGTAAGAAATAAAATGTGACAAATAAAATAATATCCCTTATTCAGAGTGATGGAGATACATAGGATCTGTGAAGTCACGGCAACCCCACGCGTGTGGAAGGTGCCAGCCTGAGCGAGAAATCGAACAATAAGAGGATTTGCAATGCAGTCAATCCGCTTATTGTGCAAATAAGCGGATTTTTTATTTGCCCTCGTTATTTGGAAAATCAAGAAAACCCAGCAATACATCAAGGAGGAAAAATAAAATGGAAAAATTATTGTTTACGTCTGAATCTGTAACAGAAGGACATCCCGACAAAGTGTGCGATGCAGTTTCTGATGCGATTTTAGATGCATGTATGGAGCAGGACCCGATGAGCCGTGTCGCTTGTGAAACGGCTTGCTGTACCGGTTTTGTATTAGTAACCGGAGAGATTACGACAAAGGCAAACCTGGATATTCCCGGTATTGTCAGAAAAACCGTAAATGAGATTGGTTATAATGATGCAAAGACTGGATTTGACGGAAATACCTGTGCGGTTATGGTGGCATTAGACAAGCAGTCAGCCGATATTGCGATGGGTGTGGACAAGGCACTGGAGGCAAAGAAGGGTGATTTGACCGATGAATTGGATACCGGAGCCGGTGACCAGGGTATGATGTTTGGTTATGCATCAAACGAAACCGAAGAATATATGCCGTATCCGATTTCATTGGCACATAAATTAGCGTTAGAGCTTACCAAGGTTCGTAAAGACGGTACATTGACCTACCTGCTTCCTGACGGAAAAACACAGGTGTCTGTAGAATACGATGAAGCAGGAAAGCCCAAGCGTCTGGAAGCTGTCGTATTATCAACACAGCATGATGAAGATGTGACACAGGAACAGATTCATGCAGATATCAAGAAATATGTGTTTGATCCGATTTTACCGGCAGAACTGATCGATGAGAAGACAAAATTCTTCATTAACCCGACCGGACGTTTTGTAATCGGCGGACCGCACGGTGATGCAGGATTGACCGGAAGAAAGATTATCGTAGACACTTATGGTGGATATGCACGTCACGGCGGCGGTGCATTCTCAGGTAAGGACTGCACGAAAGTAGACCGTTCAGCAGCTTATGCAGCTCGTTATGTAGCAAAGAATCTGGTAGCAGCAGGATTGGCAGACAAGTGTGAAATTCAGTTGTCGTATGCAATCGGTGTGGCAGAGCCGACATCTATCATGGTAGATACATTCGGAACCGGAAAAGTGGCAGATGACAAGCTGGTAGAGATTGTGCGCGAGCATTTTGATCTTCGTCCGGCAGGAATTATCAAGATGCTTGATTTGCGCAGACCGATTTACAAGCAGACTGCAGCGTATGGACATTTCGGAAGAACCGATTTGGATTTACCTTGGGAAGCATTGGATAAGGTAGAAGAGTTAAAGGCTTGTTTATAAAATTTTAAGAAATACTTTTCAGTGGACATGTTATAATAAGGTTGGTGTCAGTGCGCACCAACCTTATTTTTGTTATAGGATTAGAGTGCCAAAAGTCTCATTTTAAAAATCGAACGGTTAAATTGCCGGTGCCGAGTTTAGAAGAGGGCTTTTGACACCCTAATTTTGATAGAAAAGACCTTATTATATGAAAGCGTGAAAGTATGAAACTTTCCTATGAATCGCAGGGAGAATTTTAAGATGAAACAGCGAACGAGATTACTGATTGCGTTTTGTACGATTATCGTGGTGCCGATTGTGCTGGTATGGATTGCTTTTTCCAGTTTTCGGCATCTGCAAATGAAAGAGCTACAGGAAAACTATGGTATCGATGTGTCCGATTACACCTATTTGATGAATACGGTGCAATTGCTAAACCGCTACACAGAGGAAAGCTTTGAGGGGTTGTTGGAGCTGGCGGATGAAAATCCGGAGTGCCTGGAGGATGTGGAATATCTGAAAACAGTGGATGCGGCATTGGCAGACAAAAACTCCTATCTGCTTGTGCGTAAAGATGAGGACATCTATTTCCTGGGCGGAGACAGAAACTATACGATACCGGAATATTTACCGGAATATACAGGAACCGTAGAGCGATCGATGCATGGTATTTATGTGGATTGTGCAGACCATGCGTTGATGAAGCAGGTGGATTTTTTGTTTTCGGACGGTGCGAAGGGCAGTGCATTTATTATCAGTAATGCGCGCAAAATGATACCGGAGATGAAAAATCTGATTATCGATATGTTTGTATCTGTGATACTGATCTTGATATTTACAGCCAGTATGCTGGCTCTCTGGATATACAGCGGTATGATTAACCCGATTCGTAAACTGCAAATCGCGACGAAAAATATTATGGAGGATCGTTTGGATTTTACAATAGAGGCGGAATCCAACGACGAGATCGGCGAGCTGTGTCGGAATTTCGAGGAGATGCGAAAGCGTTTGCAGGAATATTCGGAAGAACGTCTGACGAATGAGCGTCAGAACCGTGAGTTGATCAGCAATATTTCGCATGATTTGAAAACGCCTTTGACAGCAGTGCGCGGCTATGTGGAGGGGATTATAGATGGCGTGGCGGATACGCCGGAAAAAATGGACCACTACATCAAGACGATTTATAACAAAACGAACGAAATGACGCGCCTCGTGAATGAGCTGACGCTCTATTCGCAAATTAACACCAATCGTATTCCGTACAATTTTAACAAAATCAATGTCGCAGATTATTTTAATGACTGTGTAGAAGATTTGTCACTGGAGCTGCAGGAGAAGGACGTGCGGTTACAGTATATGAATTATGTGGCGGATGATGTGATGATTATCGCGGACCCGGAGCAGTTGGGGCGCGTTATTAACAACATCGTCGGAAATACCTTGAAATATCTCGATGCCAGACAGGGGTCGATTCATATGCGGATTAAAGATGTCGGAGATTTTATACAGGTCGAGATCGAAGACAATGGACGCGGAATCGAGGCGAAGGATTTACCGTACATTTTTGACCGTTTTTATCGAGCGGATGCATCGCGGAACTCTGCGACCGGAGGCAGTGGCATCGGTTTGTCTATCGTGAAAAAAATAATTGAAGATCATGGCGGAAAAATCTGGGCGACCTCAAAGCCCGGAATCGGAACCATTATGTATTTTGTGATTCGAAAATATCAGGTGGTAGAGGCTGCGATGTAGAAAGGAAAGAAAATGAAGAAAATATTGATTATTGAAGATGAAGCGGCGATTGCAGAGTTAGAAAAAGATTATTTGGAATTGAGTAATTTTTCAGTAGAGATAGAAGAGAATGGGAAATTGGGATTAAAGCGTGCGTTAGAGGGCGATTATGATTTGTTTATTCTGGATTTAATGTTGCCGGATATGGATGGATTTGATATATGCAGAGAGATTCGCAACGAAAAAAATGTGCCGATTCTGATGGTTTCTGCAAAGAAAGATGACATTGATAAAATCCGGGGATTAGGCTTGGGAGCAGACGATTATATTACGAAGCCTTTTTCGCCGAGTGAGCTGGTGGCGCGCGTAAAGGCACATCTGGCACGTTACGAAACGCTGACGGCACCAGACCAGTCGCGCAATCAGGAAGTAAAGATTCGTGGCATCCGCATAGACAAGACTGCTCGCCGTGTATGGATAAATGAGGAAGAGAAGCCGTTTACCTCAAAAGAATTCGATTTATTGACATTTTTGGCTGAAAATCCGAACCGTGTATTTTCCAAAGAAGAATTGTTCAGTACGATTTGGGAAATGGAACCGGAAGGAGATATTGCGACGGTTACCGTGCATATAAAGAAAATTCGTGAAAAAATAGAATACAATACCGCAAAACCGCAATATATAGAGACGATATGGGGTGTGGGATATCGGTTTAAGGTGTAAAGTGTAGAGTGAAATGGTCTAATAGTTCACATATAATGTTAGATAACAGGGAGGTGATATGGATGTGTACAGAAATTCAATTGAATAGAATCACGAGGGCTATGGTGGATTGTTATAGAGTCGTTTATGGAGACGATATTGTTGAAATTGTTCTTTTCGGTTCTTATGCGAGAGGTAACTATACAGAGGATTCCGATATTGATATTGTAGCTTTAGTTCATGGTTCGCGTGAGGTTTTGCAAGCAAAATTAAAGAAGGTGTGGGATATGTCCGCAGAACTTGGATTGGAAAATGACATTATTGTTTCTCCTATGGTTGTTCCTTATGATGAATTTGTGAAATATAAGCAGACGCTTCCATATTATCGGAATATTGCGGAGGAGGGGAAAAAGATTGGATGATTTTTGTTGTTTCTAAGCAGGATGCGGAAGAGCAGTATGAAAGGGCAGCAGAAATGCTGGCGGTTATTAAAGATTATATTAGATAATATGAAGTGACCTCACATTTGTAGCAACGTGGATTTACCTGTATACTATAGTTTGACAAGAACAATGGTAACAGGGATTACCGCATACAAAAGGAGGCCACTTATATGAAAAGAATACTACGAATTGGAATGGATGTCCACAGTACAAATTACACTTTATGTGCAATGGAACCAGTTTTAGGCGAGGATGACCGCATTTTTGCAAATGTTCAGGTTACACCAGACTATAAAAATATCTTATTGTTTATTGAAAATCTAAAAATGAAACTTGGATTGAATAATGAGTATGATATTGTTTGCGGTTACGAAGCAGGGTGTTTAGGCTATTCATTATATAACCAGCTTACTGGCGCTGGTGTAAAGTGTGTAATTCTTGCACCAACTACAATGCTTACACCACAAGGAAACAGAGTGAAAACTGATGCAAGGGATGCTCTTATGATTGCACAGTGTTTATCGTATGGAGGTTATCGTGCAGT
>JAGAOE010000023.1 GCA_017623885.1 Eubacterium sp.
ATTTCGCTTGGCTAATTTTAACCGTTAATTACTGTTTTAAAGGTTGTTCGTTTTCGAACTCATTTGAGAAACTTGCGTCTCTCTTTTTTCGAAATTGTTCAAGGTTATTTCACTGTTCAATTATCAATGTTCTTTTGTTTGCTTGCTTCGTTTTCGCGAAGCAGCTTTTGTATTCTATCAAATCGTTTTCGATTTGTCAAGAACTTTTTTAATTTATTTTTTGCTATCCGGCTGACATGTTTCCCAGTCGCTCGCGACAGCTTGTTTATAATATCACCCGTTTCGACAATTGTCAACAACTTTTTTTATTTTTTTAACAGTTCAACCATGAACTCAAAAAAGCAGAATTATCATGCTTGCATGAATAAGACCGCTTTTGAGTTCATGAGGTGAGCGCCCGATTATGAGCAAAAGTAGCAGCTTCGCAGCGGCGAACACTCGATTAATTACTAACTGTGCACATACACTAGTTTAATTTCGCTCATCCAATCCTGACTTTCATATGCTTCCTGCGTCAGCTTCTCTTCCTTGTCATTCCATATAAAGCGCCGCTTGCTGTATACGCCTTTCTCATATCGATAGCCATCCCCTTCATCTTCATACAGCTCGTAGGCACAGTCTGCTCCCGGATATACGTGCAGTTGTATACCTGTCTGCTTCAATTCGTCTGTACAACATATATCTCCTGCTGTCATGGGCAGAATACTTCCTGCGCGAACAAATACCGGAATCTTATCGATCGCACATGACACCGTAATATACTGCCCTCCATGATATAATGTATCCGACCAGAAATCGTACCAATCACAATCCTTCGGTAAATATATCTCACGCAGCACCGATTCGGTCACTTTCTTCTGTTGTGCACACGCAGCTTCCGTTATCGGACAAATCATCAGAGATGTTCCAAACATAAACTGATTATCTATCAACAATACATCTGCATCCTCTCGAAAATCAAAGGCAAGCAGCCGCAGCATCGTTTGATCTGTTTCCCACACAGCACCTGCACACGAATAAATATACGGCAATAATTGATAGCGAAGTCGATTTGCCGCCAGCAATGCATCATAATACACATCCCCTGCTTCTCCAAATGCCCAAAGCTCTCTTCGCACATCCGTCCCATGACTTCTAAATATCGGCAAAAACACGCCAAGCTGATACCATCTGACAAAAAGCTCACGATATCCCGGATCTTTTAATCCCTCATCATATTCACCGGACCAGAACCAGGGTTCTCCCGCTTTCACAAAAAATCCGCCAATATCCAATGTCCAATACGGATGACCACTTGCACAAAAATTCAATCCATTTCTTATTTGTGCACGCATCGTTTCCCAACTCGCAGAAATATCCCCCGACCATAGTATCGTGCCATACTTTTGACATCCCGTATATCCATTTCGCGTCAGATTCACAACACGTTTTTCTTCAGTAACACTTCTTTGACCGTCATAAATCCCCTTTGCATGGTATAAGCCATACGCATTTCCAAGCTCTGCCGGAAGCATCTTCTTTGTCTGCTCCAGGAACTCTTCATACATTTTTTCCTGCACCGGCTGCTCCTCCCGTGCCCATTCCGGTGTAAACGGCTCACATGAATCACACCACCATGCATCTACACCATACTGTCCCAAACCTTCTTGTGCCTGTTTCCAATAACAAGTACGTGCAGATTCAGAAAATGCATTGTAAATATCAGAAGCCGGAAGCAAATATCCGTTTTCATCCATCTCTCTGTAATTTTCACTATTTTCATGCATACACGGCCAAATAGATATCATGAAATGAATATTTTGTTGGTGCAGTGTCTGCGTCATCGTCACAGGCGACGGAAAACGTGACGGATCAAATGACTTTTGCCCCCACAACTCATCTGCCCAATAATGCCAGTCTAATACGATTGTATCCAATCCGATTCCTCGTATGCGATGCTCTTTCGCCACTTCCAGCACCTCTGCCTGCGTTTCATAGCGTTCTTGCGACTGAATAAAGCCAAACATCCATCGCGGTAACATGGCAGCCTTCCCCGTCAAACTGCGAAATCCCCTTATAACCGCATCGAAAGAAGGCCCATATAAAAAGAAATAGTTCAACTGCTCATCAGCCTCTGTCATAAAGTAAGAATCCGATGTTTGTACATCACTAAATATTGCAGGGCTTCCGGTCGGCACAAACAAACCATATCCCTTAGAAGATACCATCATAGGAATCGCAATTTTCAAATTTGCCTGGTGGAGATAGCGAACTGTTCCCCTCAAATTCAACGCTCCTGCTTCATCCTGACCCAAGCCGTACAAAACTTCATCATCCTGCCATTTCCAATATGTAATTGTGCGATACAGCTCTTTATCAAATTCACGTGTCGCATACTCAATAAAATTTTTCTTTCCATCCGGCGTATCTACCTTCCGAATGACCGCATGTTCATCTATAATCGTGCGATATGAATCAAACGCTTCCAAGCATTTACTGTTTTTCTCACGTTCTTCCAGCAACAAATAACCATCACGTGTATAATAACTCACAGACGCACTTTCCCTCGCAATCTGTACTTCCACACTTTTCGTCAATACATAAATACACGCATCCGTACTGATAAAATGCCACTGTCTGAAATCCGGTTTTGCATCCACACCCACTCCATACGATGATGAAAAACGTTCTTTTTTCGTATAACTGATACTGATCATCGTATCACTCCAAGGTGTTACACGAATCGTTCCTTTTTCCGTATATAAATATAATCCGTCTTCCCTTCGCTCCTCTGAACGAATGGCAAAGGTTTTTTTCTTAACCACCTGTAGCATACACTTCTCCTACCTGCTTTCGCATGTTGTATCTGTCTGTCACCCCTTGACTGCACCTGCAGTCATTCCGGTAACAATATAGCGTTGTCCCAACAAATAAATAAGAATTACCGGAAGACTGGTCAAAAGAATGTCTGCACAAACCAAATTCCAATCTTTAAAATACATACCAAAAAAATTATACACAGAAAGTGTCATCGGCCATTTTTCCGAATTTCCAAGAAAATACAACGGAGATACAAACTCATTCCATGTATTTAAAAACGTAAGTACAAAAACAGTTGCCAGCACCGGTTTTAAAAGCGGCAAAATCACAAGAAAGAACAAACGCACCGCTCCACAGCCATCAATGATTGCCGCCTCGTCCAAATCAATGGGAATACGCGCAATAAATCCATGAACCAAAAACACTGCAAACGGAAGCTGCATCGCTGTATACAATAATATAATACCCATCTTTGTATTGTTGATATGTAAAAATTGCATTACCTTCATCAACGCAACATAATTTACCGGCAATGTGATTCCCAATGCAACATACAAATACAACAATTTATTTAATCTCGTTGCATTTCTTGATAGTACATACGCTGCCATAACAGCCGTCACTAGACATAACAGCACACTCCCCACCGAATAAGTCATACTATTTCCAAACGATGTAAAGAGCTTTCCCTTCTCTATTACAACTGCAAAGTTTTCCCATGGAATCGGAAGCGTCGGCATGGACAGATTCATACCCGCAGCCGCTTTTTTATCTTTCAACGAATTCACCACAATAATAAGCAATGGTACAAGGCAGATTAACGACAAAACCCACGCAATCAGATTTACACAAATTGCGTATACTCTTTTTTTCAGCTTCATTATTCTTCTACCTCCCCTTTTGTCATAATTCGTATCATAAAGAATCCGGTCACAAGCATAAATATGAACATTACCGATGACAACGCCGTACCGACTGCATATTGTCCGGTTCCGAATTTCTTAAATACTTCCGTATAAAGTACCTCAGTCGTAGCCTTTCCCGGTCCGCCATTTGTCAATGCATAAATCATGTCAAATACTTTCAATCCGTAAATTACGTTTAACACGGTTGTTGTCGCCAATGTCGGCATGAGCAGCGGCAAAGTGATTTTGAAAAACTTCTGAATGCCTGATGCACCATCTATACTTGCTGCCTCATAATATTCTGATGAGATACTCATGATTCCTGCAATCAAAATCGTCATGATATATCCGGTTCCGCGCCATACATCGACTGCAATGACTGTTCCGAATGCGTATTTCGGATCGGTCAACCAAGGCAATGCCAATGCATCCAAACCAATTATCCGTAAAAAAGTGTTCAAGATACCCGATGCCGGATTTAAAATTGACGAAAATACCATACCCAAAATTAATGTAGAGAGAACCGAGGGCATAAACATGACACCTCTATGGAAATTCAAC
>JAGAOE010000167.1 GCA_017623885.1 Eubacterium sp.
CGTGTGGCGTCCTTGAAAGATATGGTGCATGCGAAATACAAAAAGCCGGATATCGCAGGAATGACGGCACAGCAACAGTTAGAAAAAATCAATCAGGCGACAAGAGAACTGGTAGAAGTGCAGTATTCTACCTACAACCGTTCGCTGCTTCCCATGCTTCGCGCGCAGGGAATTAGCGTGTTTGACCGAATGGAAGATTTGGATGATGCACAAATGCAGGCGGCAGAGAGATATTTCGAGGAAGTCGTTTATCCGGTGCTGACACCTATGGCAGTCGATGCATCACGCCCGTTTCCGCTGATTCGCAATAAGACTTTAAATATTGCAGCGTTGATTCAAAAAGAAGAAGAAAACGTTTTTGCAACGGTGCAGGTACCGTCTGTATTGCCGCGACTCGTACCGCTTCCGACAGAGCGTGAAGATGCATTTGCATATCTGCTGTTGGAGCAGTTGATTATGCACAATATCGGCAGATTGTTCTCAAACTATCAGGTGCTGTGTACAAGTCCGTATCGAATTATGCGAAATGCAGATTTGCCGATTGATGAGGATGAGGCAAATGACTTGTTAAAAGAGATTGAAAAGCAACTCAAAAAGCGTCAGTGGGGCGAAGTCATCCGTCTGGAAGTAGATGACGGCATTGATAAAGAGTTGCTGAGTATTCTGAAAAAAGAATTAGACACAGCGAATGAAGATGTGTTCAAAATTAACGGACCTTTGGATTTGACGTTTTTAATGAAGCTGTATGGTTTAGAAGGAAAAGAGGAGCTTCGCTATGCGCCGTATCAGCCGCAGCCGGTACCGGAGCTGATTGGGGAAACAAATATATTCGAAGCAATCAAGAAAGGTGATATTTTATTACACCATCCTTATCAATCCTTCCAGCCGGTTGTTGATTTTATCCGTCAGGCAGCAAATGATCCGAATGTATTGGCGATTAAGCAGACGTTATATCGTGTCAGCGGAAATTCTCCGATTATTGCATCACTTGCGCAAGCGGCAGAAAATGGTAAACAGGTAACGGTACTGGTAGAATTGAAGGCGCGTTTTGATGAAGAAAACAATATCGTATGGGCAAAAAAACTGGAAAAAGCAGGCTGTCATGTCATCTATGGACTGGTCGGCTTGAAAACACACAGTAAAATCGCGCTTGTTGTGAGAAAAGAGGAACAGGGAATTTGCCGTTACGTGCATCTTGGAACCGGAAACTACAATGATTCAACGGCAAAGCTATATACGGATTGCGGTATTTTTACATGCTCAGAGGCAATCGGTGAAGATGCGACGGCTGTATTTAATATGTTATCCGGTTATTCGGAACCCTTGAGCTGGAATCATCTGGTAGTAGCACCGATTTGGTTGCGAAAGCGTTTTATGAAGCTGATTAAACGGGAAACAAGACATGCGCTGGAGGGAAAAGAAGCTCGCATAGAAGCAAAAATGAATTCACTGTGTGACCAGGAAATCATTGCCGCATTGTATGAGGCTTCGGCGGCAGGTGTACAGATTGACTTGATTGTTCGCGGTATTTGCTGCTTGAAGGTTGGGATACCGGGAATCAGTGAAAATATCCGGGTTCGTTCGATCGTAGGAAACTTCTTGGAGCATAGTCGAATTTTCTATTTTTATAATAACGGAAATGAAGAACTGTATATGGGAAGTGCGGATTGGATGCCCAGAAATCTGGACAGGCGCGTAGAAATCATTTTTCCGGTGTTAGATGAAACCTTAAAAAAGAAAGTACGCCATATTTTACAAATAGA
>JAGAOE010000168.1 GCA_017623885.1 Eubacterium sp.
GTCGAATTTGATGAAGGTCGTGTGGTGGAATATCCCTTTGGAGCGATTGACGAGCTGGAGCTGGCATACGCGATAACGATACATAAATCGCAGGGAAGTGAATATCCGGCGGTTGTGATTCCGTTGATGTCGGGACCGCGACCGCTGATGAACCGGAATTTGCTCTACACTGCCGTTACCAGAGCTAAGAGCTGCGTGACACTGGTCGGAGATGATTCTGTATTTGCGCAAATGGTGGAAAATGTGCAGCAACAGGAACGGTATAGTGGATTATGTGATCGATTGAGTGAAAACGGAATCGAATAAAAATGAAAAGGAGCGTGTGTGAGGAAACAAAAACAGAATGCAAAGAATATCATTAAAATGCTAAAGTTCGTATATCGACTGCTTTGTCGCGTGGTTTATCCGGAGTGCTGTCCGATTTGTGATGAAGTAGCGCCGCAGCAGTTGACCGGAGATGGGGTGGCGCGCATTTGCCCGACGTGCAGACCGAAAGTGACACCGGTGCAGACGCCGTTTTGCATGAAATGCGGAAAACCTTTGATAGAATATGCAGAGCGTGTGGAATACTGTGCAGACTGCAAACGAATCGCGCATGAATATACGCAGGGGCGGGCGGTATATGTTTATCGGGGTGCGATTATCGGAACGATGCACCGTTTGAAATATAATCACCGACAGGATTATGCAGTCGCGCTTGCGAGAGATGCCTATGAGCGGCTGGGAAGCTGGATTGAACGCATCGCACCGCAGGTGATTGTGCCGATTCCGCTTCACAAAAAGCGAAAAAAGACGCGCGGGTATAATCAGGCGCAGCTTTTGGCAGCGGAACTGTCTCGTCTGACAGGTATTCCGATGGATGCCGATTTGCTGCAAAGGACAATGGATACACGACCGCAAAGAGAATTATCTGCGTCAGAACGCAAAAATAATCTGAAAAAAGCTTTTCAAATGTCGAAAAAAAGTGTACAATTAGAAAAAGTATTGCTTATTGACGATATATATACGACAGGAAGCACGGTGGACGCGGTTGCGCGGGTGTTAAAATCCGGCGGAGTCCGACAGGTATATGTGCTATGTGTCTGTATAGGAGGAGATAAGGGGGAGGAATAGATATGGAAGTAAAGGCGTGCAGAATGTGTGGAAGGTTGTTTAATTATATAGCGGGTCCGCCGCGTTGCCCGGCTTGTTCAGATGCCTTGGAGAAAAAGTTTCAGGAAGTAAAGGCGTATATATGGGATCACCGTACTGCAACATTGCAGGAGATATCAGACGAAAACGATGTGTCAGTCGGACAGCTCAGACAGTGGGTGCGCGAAGAACGACTGAGTTTTACCGATGAATCACCGGTAGGACTTGAGTGTGAAATGTGCGGAGCGACTGTGAAGACCGGACGTTTTTGTAACAACTGTAAGGGGAAGATTAACCAGAATTTGTCCAGCTTGATAAAGAAAGATGAAGAAGTCAAGTCAAAGGATTATAATGATCACAAAAATAAAATGAGATATTTGAAATAAAAAATGCCGCAGAATCTGCGGCATTTTTAAATTTCTTTGTAATTCAGAAAAAACTATGCTATAATGCTAACAACTATGTAATAAACCAAAATGGGGTGTAATATGATTCATAACGAACGCGTGCGCCATATGGTGCAGTTACAGGCATTTCAGGATCGCAAAGGACGGGATTATTTCCCGATTGTCAGATATTTTCGTGGAGACTATGTTGGTCTTCATATGTTGCGCGGATTTGTAAATGGAACGATTTGTTTCGGAACAGGACTTGGTATTTGGGGCGTATGTAATATGGAGATGCTTATGACCAGCATACATACGATGGATTTAAAACAATTTGCAATTGATGTGTTGTTGCGTTATTTATTGTTTTTAGTGATATACCTTGTCGCGATTTATATTTACGCGCAGATAAAATATAGTCGCGCGAAGAAAGAAGTCAAACGCTACAACCGACACTTGAA
>JAGAOE010000169.1 GCA_017623885.1 Eubacterium sp.
GGACCGTACCTCTCCGGACGTGATCAAGGAGGTCGAGAGTGTGTTGGAACGCAAGCTGGCATCTTTGGCAAATCAGGATTACACGATTGTCGGTGGTGTGGATGCGATTGTTGGCATTTTGAATACTGTAGACCGTTCTACAGAAAAGCATATTATGGAATCTCTCGAAATTGAAGAACCGGAACTTGCAGATGAAATCCGTAAGAAGATGTTCGTATTCGAGGATATCCTTTTACTGGACGACCGTGCAATTCAGCGTGTATTGCGTGATGTAGATAACAACGATTTGGAAGTTGCATTGAAGGGCTCTAACGAAGAAGTTAAGAGCGTGGTACTCAGAAACCTGTCAAAGCGTCTGGCTGCTATGATCGAGGAAGATATCGAATTCATGGGACCGGTGCGTATGAAGGATGTAGAAGAAGCACAGCAGAAGATTGTTGCGATTATTCGTAAGCTGGAGGATTCTGCTGAGATCGTCATTTCGAGAGGCGGAGGTGACGAGGTAATTGTCTAATTTTTATCGTAATAATTATGTGATTTGTGACGAGCAGGTGCGCCGTGTGATCAATGCAAATGATCGAATCGCAGAGAAAATGCAGACAATCGTCAAACAACAACAATTAGAGCGACGCGAAGAGCTGTTGCGCCAGCGCATGGAAGCCGGTGAGGATGGAGAAATCGAATTCACGGAAGGCTTGTTTGCGGAAGAACTGGAGCTGGAAGGCTTGGAATTAGAGGGTGAGTCTGAACCGCAGATTGACTACGTTGCACAAGCACAAGAAGAAGCAGAGCAGATTCTGGCAAATGCAAATTCGCAGGCAGTGCAGATTCACGATCAGGCGATGCAGGAAGCTGAGATGATACGTGAGACTGCGAGACAGGAAGGATATGCGTCCGGCTATGAGACTGCGACCATGCAGGCACAGGAAGAGCTGCGTGTGCAGCGAGAGGCATTAGAGCAGCAGGCACAGGAACAGCAGATGAGCTATGAAGAAGCATTACAGGAGCTGGAACCGAAGCTTTTGGATACGATTCTGACGGTGTTTGATGAAGTGTTTCAGATGCAGTTTCGCGGTAAACAGGAAATGCTACAGCAACTGGTTATGAACGCTGTGCGAGGAATTCGCGAGACCAGATCATACAAACTGCGTGTATGTGAAGCAGAGGTTGCTATGCTTCGCGCATATAAGAGTCACATACAGGAAAAGGTCGGTGAGGATGTTCAGATTGAAATCGTTATGGACCCGGATTTGACGGAGAGTCAGTGTGTGATAGATGCAGATTCCGGCGTATATGAGTGTAGCTTGGATGCGCAGTTAGAGAATCTGATTCGAGATTTGAGAAGTCTGTGTGTGACAGGCTAGAGGCGTTGGTAATGAAGAAACATCGGGAGTGCAAGGATAAATGAATGTAAGCTTTGATTTGAACAAATACTTGCAGGTCACGGACCGTTTTTTTTATAACTGTTATGGAAAAGTGGCAAAGGTAGTCGGCTTGACGGTGGAATCTATCGGACCGGAGGCAAAGCTGGGAGACCTTTGCCGTATTGTTGTATCCAGAGAAGAGCATTCTTTTGTGATGGCAGAGGTAGTCGGTTTTCATGAGAACCGACTGTTACTGATGCCTTATGAGAGTATGGATGGAATTGGCGTTGGATGTGTCGTTGAAAATACGGGACATCCATTAACTGTTTCTGTAGGAGAAGAATTGCTGGGTCATACCTTGGATGGATTGGGAAGACCGACCGACAGTGAGGAAGCGTTGGAGCTGGCAGTGCAGTATCCGGCAGATTGTTTGCCGCCGGACCCTATGAAACGTAAAATTATCGATCAGGTATTGCCGCTTGGAGTCAAGGCGGTAGACGGATTGCTGACGGTCGGAAGAGGTCAGCGTATCGGTATTTTTGCCGGTTCGGGTGTTGGAAAAAGTACATTGATGGGAATGTTTGCACGAAATACAAAGGCAGACATTAACGTAATTGCGTTGATTGGAGAGCGAGGCAGAGAGGTACGTGAGTTTATCGAGCGAGATTTGGGACCGGAAGGTATGGCGCGCTCGGTGGTCGTGGTAGCGACCTCAGACAAGCCGGCTTTGATTCGAAAAAAGGCGGCGATGACAGCGACGGCTATCGCGGAATATTTCCGGGATCAGGGAAAAGATGTGTTGCTGATGATGGACTCGCTGACACGTTTTTCGATGGCGCAGCGTGAGATCGGACTGGCATCCGGAGAACCGCCTGTGACGCGCGGATATCCGCCGAGTGTGTATGCGGAGCTTCCGAAGCTTTTGGAACGTGCCGGTACATCGCAGCAGGGCTCGATTACAGGCTTGTATACGGTTCTCGTAGACGGTGATGACTTTAATGAGCCGATTACCGATACGGCGCGCGGTATTTTGGATGGACATATCGTGCTGAATCGAAAGCTGGCACAGAAAAATCATTATCCTGCGATTGATGTCTTGGCAAGTATTTCCCGTGTTATGAGTTCGATTGCTTCTGTCGAACAAAAAGAAGTGGCAGGAAAACTGAAAAATGTGATGGCGACGTATGCGGAAGCAGAAGATTTGATAAACATCGGCGCATACAAAAACGGTTCAAACAGGGAAATCGACTATGCGATTGCGAAAAATCGCGCAGTGAATGAATATTTGCTGCAGCGCACGGATGAAAAATTTGAGTTCGAACAGGAAGTAGAGCTTCTGAAAAGCATTTTTGCAGAATAGTTGCTTGACGATATCGGAAGTCAAAAAACAGAGGTTGTGTGAATATGGCAAAGTTTGTATATCGGATGCAAAGTATCCTTGACATCAAATATAAACTGGAAGAACAGGCGCGGACTGCGTATGGCGTGGCAAACAGACACTTACAGGAAGAAAATACCAAACTGCAGCAGCTCATGTTGCGCAGGATGGAATATGAAAAGCGAGCTGCAGAGTTGGCTGTCGGCAGAATCGATGTCAAGAAAATACAAGAAAACAAACGTGCAATTACGACGATGAAGTCATTGATTCACGATCAGATTAAACAGGTTCATATTGCGGAAAAAAATGTCGAATTAGCCAGGAAGCGTCTGCAGGAAGTGATGGTAGAGCGTAAGGCACATGAAAAGCTGAGAGAACGCGCATTTGAACAGTTTAAAGAAGAGCTTGCGGCAGAGGAAGCAAAAGAGATTGACCAGTTGGTGAGCTTTACCTATCATAGTCATAGTGGGTAATGCATGAAGATACAGTATGAGTAAAGGCGGTGGCAGATATGGCTGAAGAAAAAGAAGTACGGAAGTCAAAAGCGGAGCTGATTCAGGAAAAGGCAGCGAAAAAGGCAGAGAAGGTTGCGAAAAAAGAAGAAAAATACAGACAGAAACTGATAAAAAAAGGAATTGACCCGGATGATCCGGATTTTGATGATGATGGTGGGATTGGCGGAAGAATTGCCGTATTCCTTGCGACGATTATTATTATTGCAATCTGGCTTGGAATTCTGGTGCTTATTATCAAGTGGGATGTCGGCGGATTCGGTTCTACAGTGATGCATCCGATTTTAAAAGATGTTCCGTATCTGAACAAGATTTTACCGGAAGTGGAAGTGCCGATTGAGCAGCAGCAGTATCCGTATACGACACTTAGTGAAGCGACGGCATATGTAAAGCAACTGGAGCTGGAGCTGGCAGAGTCACAGAAAAAACTGGATAAGAAAAATGATCGAATCAAAGAGCTGAAAGCGCAACTGGAAAAGCTGTCTGCCTACGAGGCGAAGGAGACTGAGTTTGAACAATTGAAGCAAAAATTCGATGAAGAGGTTGTTTTTTCTGAAAATGCACCCGATATAATAAATTATCAGGAGTATTATGAAGCGATAGATCCTGTGAATGCACAAATCATATACAGACAAGTGCTGGAGCAGCAAAAGAAAGATTCAAAATTGGAAGAATATGTGACGACATACTCTACGATGAAAGCGAAAAATGCAGCGGCGATTTTTGATACGATGGTGGCGGATAATTCCAAACTGGTAGCAGAAATCCTAGAAGCGATGGATGCACAGTCACGTGCAAACATTTTGGCTGCGATGGAAGCAGAAAATGCTGCGATTCTTACCGCTATTTTAGAGCCGTAACAAGGATGGTTCTTTAATAGATATAAATGGAATAGCTGCTGAGTGATGCGGCGGCAGAAAGGAGGAACGTGATGACACAAATAGTAGGAGTACCTGTCACTGCGGGGATGGCTTCAAAAGTGTCTGCGACAAAACAGCAAAAAACCGAAGAACTGGTAGAAGCATTTGCAGGTCTGATGAATCAGAACGCACAGAACTTGTGCAATGCGGATGCAGAGTTTCAGACACGCACAGAGGAAATGGCAGACACCATAGACGAAGTGAGCGACTGCAAGAGTACCTCGAAAGAAGAGTATGAAAAGTACGGCTCTAGCGTGCGCAAGTCTGTGAAAACAGATAAGGCGGAAGCGAAGCCTGAAATGAAGACGGAGAACATTTCTGAAAGTGTAGAAGAACTGACAGAAGATGTACTTCACGCAGTTCAGGAGACGATGCAGGTGAGCGAGGAAGAGTTGCAGCAGGCGATGCAGACACTCGGAATCAGTCCGATGGATTTATTGCAACCGCAAAATCTGATTCAGCTCTTGCAACAGCTCAGTGGAAGCGAAGATGTCAGTCTGTTATTGACCAGTGAGCGTGTACAGTTGACTATGCAAAACGTGAACGGATTGCTGGAGACATTTCGTCAGGAAAACAGTTTGAGTGTATCGGAGTTTTCAAAGCTGATGGAACAGCTTTCGGCTGAAATCGACAAGATGGAACAGACCGTAAAGGAGATGCTTGGAAGTCAGCCTGAGACCGAACAAACAGTTGTGAACACCACAGATACGGCTGAGGAGGATTTGGCATCGATTCTTGCAAAAGAACAGGAGCTTACCGACGCAGAGCAGACCACAGAAGTGACAGAAAACGTTTCAGACACCGTACAGTCTGTACCGGAGGAACAGCAGAAAGAGACACAGACAGTCAGCCAGAGTGCAGAGACAGAAGAACCGTTGATGACCGTTTCAGCAAAGGCAAAAACGGAGACAATGGGACAGGAAATGCAGGATGCAAACGGCGGATTGGAGCAGAAAAACGAATCTCAGACATCGCAGACACAGTCACATTTTACAGAGCGTGAAGATATGTTTGCACAGGATTCGCTGATGAATCAAAATCCGGTTGTGACAGGAGAGAATGCAAGTGTGAGCCGTGCGGATGCACCGCAGGTGGCAGCCTATATTCAGGTGGAGCAGCTCATGGAACAGATGGACGGCCTGGCAAGAGCGTTTGCAACAACGGAAGGAACGACATTAGAAATGCAGTTGAATCCGGAGAATCTGGGTAAATTAGTGTTGAGTGTGACGGAGAAGCATGGAAATGTGACTGCACAGATTACTGCGTCAAACGAGCAGGTCAAAGAAGCACTTCAGACACAGATGGTAGAGCTTCGGGCTACATTGCAGGCGCAGGGCATTAAAGTAGAAGCTGTCGAGGTGACTGTAGCAACACATGAATTTGAGCAGAATCTGGATGGCAATACATCTGCAAACGGACAGATGCAGGAACAGGCAGAACGTCAGATGGCAGGACAGAGCGGCAGAAGAAATCTGAATCGCAACAGTCTGGATGAATTATCCGGTCTGATGACGGAAGAGGAAGCGCTGGTAGCGCAGATGATGCGAGATCAGGGTGGCAGCGTAGATTTCACGGCATAAAAGGTAATCAAACACAAAACAGAAAGGAGAAAAGAGATGGCATTATGGCAAAAAGTTGAAAATGGCTCGCTTGTAGACACATCTGCCAGCGCAACATCTTCATCCAAGGAAAAAGTAAATAATGACTTGGGAAAAGAGGATTTCTTGAAATTGCTCGTTGCACAGATGAAATATCAGGACCCGTTGCAACCGCAGTCAAATACGGAATATGTGACACAGCTTGCGACCTTTACACAGGTAGAAGCGACTGAGAATATGGCACATTCCGCAGAGCGTTTAGAGGCAAACGGATTGATCGGAAAGACCGTAATCATGCGTCCGACAAATTCAGTGACCGGAGAGACCAGCGATGTAATGGGCGTTGTGGATTCCGTGATGAAGGAAGGCAGCAATATTTATTTGGCAGTAAATGGCTCGTTGTATAATCTGGATGATTTGTATACAGTTGCAGAAGCAGATTATATGGAAGCGGTATTGATTGCAAACGATTTTGAAGATACAGTGGCACAGCTTCCTGATGCAGACCATGTATCGCTGGCTGACGAATCGACATTTTCACAGATTCGCGCACAGTTCGACAAGCTGACCGATTATCAGAAAGATTTTATTGAAAATAATTGTCCGGAAGCATGGCAGAAATTCCTTGCAGCAGAGACAACGATTAAAGCATTGGCAGCATTAAATGACCAGATCAATGCCGGGAACGGTGGAAATACCGGAAATGAAAGCGGAGCTGAAGGTGGAACCGAAAACGGAACCGGAAACGAAAGCGGAGCTGACAAATAAAGCGGATTCGCGGAGTTGGAACGTTCCGGGATAGGAGAGATACGATGAGTCAGACGAATCAGATGAATACGATTCGCGGTGGATTTCATTCGATTGAACAAGTCACAGATACATATCTGAAAAGAAATGTCAGCGAATCGGCAAAAAGTTCAGAACTATCTTTTGATGAGGTATTGCGGGCGAAACAGCACGAAATGGAACCGCTCAAGTTCTCAACGCATGCTGCAAACCGTTTGAACGATCGCAATATCAGCCTTTCCGCAGAACAGAGCAGACGGCTCGCGGATGGCGTGACAAAAGCCGGTGAGAAAGGGATTAACGAATCACTGGTGCTTGTAGATACTTTGGCATTTATCGTAAACGTACCGAACAAAACGGTCGTGACAGCGATGGACCAGACATCTGCAGGAGATAACATATTTACAAATATTGATGGCGCGGTAATCGCATAATCGCTGGACCTTACAGGAAGCGAATGTCTCTGACTGACAGATGAGACAAGACGAAAAAACGCCAAGAGAATGGAGGTCATTTCATTATGATGAGATCACTTTACTCTGCTGTGTCAGGCTTAAAGACACATCAGACAAAAATGGACGTTATCGGTAACAATATTTCAAACGTAAACACCGTAGCGTTTAAATCTTCAAGCGTAACCTTTAGTTCGATTATGTACCAGACACTTTCCGGAGCATCCGGAGCAAATGCAGAGGCAGGCACCGGTGGTGTGAATGCAAAGCAGATCGGTCTTGGTGTAGCTACAGGTTCTACGTCACTGAGTATTACATCGGCAGGTGCGTCTGAGACGACCGGTTTGCCGTTCGACTTGAGAATCACAGATAAGAGTACCAGCAGCTTCTTCGTTGTGTACAATGGTTCTGAAAATGTATTTACAAAGGCTGGTTCTTTCTATGTAGACGGAGCCGGAAATCTTTGTATGAAATCTACCGGTTATACAGTTATGGGATGGGGCGTTGACCCGGAGACACAGACGATTCGTAAAGATACCGTTACTGCATTAAAGGTAATGTCTCCCGAAAATATGACATCCGAGCCGGAAGCTACGACAGAAGCGCGTTGTACCGGTGTCGTAGACAGCAAGAATACACAGATTACTTCACCGACCGGTGCAGTGATGAACTTACTTGTATATGATAATCTCGGATATCCCTATACCGCACGTTTTTCGATTCAGTCACAGAATGTGAAGGGTGGAAAATACGCAGTAAACCTGACCGACATCATCGATGCAGAGGGTAAATCGATTTTGACTTCCAATGTGGCATTGGGAGATTTGTTCGGCGCAGGTACGAGCGGAATCGCACAGGGAAGTAATACCGTTATCACAGACAATTATGCGTTTGCGACAGGAAAGAGTAAGACAGACATCAACCGCGCGATTCAGACAGATCGTGCACAGAAGGCAATTGATGGCGGTGGTACGGCTGCAGATGCAGAATATACATACTATCTGGATGCAGTAGATATTAACGCACAGTTGGAGCTGACCGGAGATCAGGCACTGCCGGACGGATATCGTATTCGATTTGCTTCGAAAAAAGCGACTTACACAGAAGCATTGGCAGAATTAAAGGCGGCGAGCGCGACAAATCCGGTATATGTAGAAGATGCTTCCGGTAATGTAGTGGCACGCGGTACGGCTGCTGTGATTGCGGACGGAACTGCAAATGCTACAGACAAGACTATCGAAGCCGGTGTGAAGTGGACATTTGAAAACGGTAAGATGGATGGAACAAACGGATTTGTAGTAGATGCGACAAATCCGAACAGCAGCTTCTCGTTGACTCAGAAACAGACATTAGAGAATTATACATCGCTTGGAACGGTAGTTACAAGTGACCAGGGTATTACCGGCTACAAATTCAATGCAGAGGATGTTCGTGATGCGTTGAATTTGACAAAGACAGATTTTCCGGAGAATTCCGTGATTTATTATTGGCCGACCTTCTCAACCGGACAGACCTTGACTTTGACAGATCCTTCCGGTGTAAAGAACTTTACCAGTATGGTGGCACTTGAAAGCGGACCGGTAAATGCGAATGGCGCGATTGATTGTACTGCAAAAGACGAACCTGTGAAATATGCAGGACCGGAAGAGTTATTCAAGGATTACTCTTATACGACCATTACCGGACAGGAGCTGGCAAATGCGACGAATGAGACCGGACCGATCTTTACTGAAGAATTGCCGAGTGACGCAGAGCTTCGCTATAACATGTTCTCAGGAAGCTACAATATTGTGACACCGTCTCAGGATGGTTTTACATTACAGTTTAACACCGTTGACGGAACGCTGACGAGTGTTGGCGGCGGAAGCAATTTATCACAGACCTTAAATCTTTCAAAACTGGCTGCAGCAGGATATGATGGATTCAAGGATGTGACGATTGATTTTTCCGCACTGTTGAACTATAACAACGGCGGTTCAAATACAGCAGCTATGAGCGGCGGCGATATCAACAATATCGGAAAAGGTAAGAAGCTCGGTGCGATGACCGGTATGACCGTAGATACCAGCGGTAAGATTTTCGCTTCGTATGATAACGGAAACACCGTATTGTTAGGTCAGATTTCGGTAGCTCAGTTTGCGAATGCATCCGGTTTGGAAGCGACCGGCGATAACTGCTATCGTGCGACGCTGAACTCCGGTGAGTTTGATGGTATCGGTGTGGAAATCGATGCAGACGGTAGCTCCATCAGTGCCGGTGAGCTGGAAATGTCGAACGTAGACCTCTCCGGTGAGTTTACTTCGATGATCACGACACAGCGTGGTTTCCAGGCAAACTCTCGTGTGATTACGACTTCTGACTCCATGTTGGAAGAATTGATCAACCTGAAGAGATAATAGGCTGAGGGCATTGGGACCGTAGGTATGAAAACTGAATAAAATGTGCAACAGTTCAGGCGCTGAATAGCTGCTACTATTCACAGCCAACTCCCCCCTAATTCGCACTCGTCGCCTTTTCAAGGCTTCAGTTCCGCTCCTTTCGGAGCTAAGACTGCTCATTAGGGTGGAGTTCCTGTTTCACAGGCATGATAGTATTTACAAACATCTGCTTACATGCGAGCATGACGCATCTGTTTGTAAATGACTATCAACTGTGAATAGTAACAACTGTTGCAAAAATATAACAGGATATCTTGGGAATGGGTTTACATCTTTCCCCAAGATGTGGTATAATCGGTATGATTAGGAGAAATTTTGACCTAATTGTGTCCGATTTTTTCCGCGTTTTTACTAATTGATAAAAATGTGGACAAAAAATGTCAAATCTATTACTATAGATACGTGTATAGATTTGATTGATTTATAACAAAAATTCGAAGATTGGGGTAGGTGAGTAGATTTTGGATATAGCATCTTTGGCCGGTATGATACTTGGCGTTGTCATGGTTGTATTCGGTATCGTGACCGGTGATGGCGGATTTACATTGTTGGGAAACTTCGTAGATATTCCGTCTGTTATTATTACAATTGGTGGTTCGCTTGCGGGCGTACTGGCATGTAACAAACTGTCATTTGTGGGGAACGGATTCAAAGGCGTGGTTCTCACGATGAAAGAACCGGGATACGATCCGGCGTCAATGATTACCAATATTATTAATTTGTCCAATGTTGCTCGAAAAGAGGGATTACTGGCATTGGAAGAAGCTGCATCAGATATTGAGGATACGTTTTTGAAAAAGGGCGTCATGCTGGTTGTTGACGGAACGGATCCCGAGCTGGTGCGCGGTATTTTGGAGACAGACCTGACCTGTACAGAGGATCGACATAAACAAGTGGCGAGCTTTTGGGAAAAATGGGCGGAGCTTGGTCCTGCATGGGGAATGATCGGTACGTTGATCGGTCTGGTAAACATGTTGAAAGAATTGGATGATCCGTCTTCTATCGGAGCGAATATGGCGGTTGCATTGTTGACAACATTGTATGGATCGCTGATTGCGAACTGGTTGTGTAATCCGACGGCTACAAAGCTGAAATTAAACAGTGCAAACGAGATGATTATCAAGCAGATTATCGTGGAAGGTCTCTTATCTATTCAGGCAGGAGAGAATCCGCATGTAATCGAAGAAAAATTAAAGACATTCATTACGCCTCAGGAGCGTGAGACATTAAACTCTGATTCCAGAATAGGCGGCGGAGGTGAGGAATAGTGGCAAGACAGAAAAAAGAAGATGTGCCTGCTGGTTCGCCTGCGTGGATGGCGACATTTTCGGATTTGATGAATTTGCTGCTCTGTTTCTTCGTGTTGCTTTTCTCAATGTCTACCGTCGATGCGGAAAAGTTTCAGATTGTGATTGCTTCTTTGCAGTCACATTTTAGTGTATTGCAGGGTGGCGGTACATCAATTGGTGAAGGAGAAATGGTTGGTGCGGGTATCAATCAGCTTCAGTACTATGATACCTTTTACAATCCGGATGCGAATTCGCAGGGAGATGGCGAGTTTTCGGAGTCGGGTGAGTCGATAAGCGCGGATGACAGTGTGATCGAAAAAGGTGATAAAGTTCAGGGCGATGGTTCGGAGAGTCAGACACCGGGTGAGAATGGAGCTGCAGATCAGGATGGTATGCCGGATGAGCCGCGCGAGCTGACGGAAGAAGAACTTCAGAAAGAGTATGAACAAAAAGGTCTTGAAGAGTCAGAAAAGATGGCGGAACAAGTAGAGGCTGATATTGCAAAGTATGGTATTCAGGATCAAGTGGCGGTATCCTTTAATGCACAGTACGTGATGCTTACATTAAATGGTGCGGTGTTGTTTGATTCCGGTTCAGAAACGCTTCGCGAAGAGGCATTGCCGCTGGTGGACAAGGCAGGTCGAATTGTTGAACATTACGGTAAGAATCTGATCGAAGTAGAAGGTCATACGGATAATGTTCCGATACATAACAGTCGCTTTGCGGATAATAATGTATTGTCTATGTACAGAGCACTTTCGGTTGCAGATTATTTGCGAGAAATTACATCAGTCAATCCTTCGATGATTAAATCTTCCGGACGCGGAGATTATGTTCCGATTGCTGACAACGCGACAGCAGAAGGTCGTGCATTGAACCGTCGTGTGGTAATAAAAATCTACAATTCCTTTCATTCAGGGGAATAGCAACTTATAGAGAAAAGGAGTAACGTCATGAAAAAGAATTTGATGTCAGTGCTGATTCTGGCACTGCTTGTAGTGAATTTGGTATTGACTGCGATTACAATGATTAGCATCGTGCCTTCTGCAAAGAAGAGCAATGAGTTGATTACAGAGATTTGTACTGCGCTTGATTTGGAATTGGCGAGCGGCAGAACTGCAAATTTGTCAAATGTACCGATTGAAAATCGTGTACCTTATACGCTAGATGGTTCTTTGACTGTGAATTTGAGAAACAGCGAAGATGGTTCTGAACATTATGCGATTGTATCAGTTGTTCTTTCTATGGACAATTCTCATGAGGATTATGAGGCACTCGGACTCAAGGGTATTCAGGCAAAGACTTATGACTCGAATATTAAGAATATTGTAAATGATGTTGTAAGCACCTACACAAAAGAAGAAATTCTTTCAGAGCGTAACCGTGCAGAAAAAGAAATTCTGGAAAAATTACAGGGATTCTTTGATTCTGATATGGTAGTAGATGTTGGATTTGTGCAAGTGACAAGTGAGTAATTAGATGAGCGAAAAAATAAAGGTGGTGAGGATGAATGGGTGACATACTGTCACAGGGCGAAATAGACTCGTTGCTGCAACAGTTGAGCAGTGGCGAAATCGATGCAGAAGAAATTAAAGACAGCAGTGACAAACAGGTTAAGAATTACGATTTTGCACGCCCGTCCAAATTCTCAAAAGAGCATCTGCGTACATTAGAGATTATATTTGAGCACTACGGCAGATTGTTGTCTACGAATTTGCCGGTATACCTTAGAAAAAATATTCAGGTAGAAGTGATGAATTCCGAAGCGGTTACTTATTCAGAATTTTCCAATGCGTTGTCGAATCCGGTGTTGTTGGGTGTGATAGAATTCGCACCGCTTCACGGAGATATTCTGATTGAACTTGCTTCATCGCTTGGATATGCAATCGTGGATCGTATGCTTGGCGGAACGGGAATGCCGCTGGAGAAAACGAGAGATTTTTCTGAGATTGAGTTGTTGATTATCGAACGAATTATGAATGTTTGTGTCAATCTGATGCGAGAGCCTTGGGAGAATGTAACGGAGATACATCCCCGTTTGCAGCGTATCGAGACGAACTCGCAGTTTGCACAGATTATTTCACCCGGTGAGATGATCGCAATTGTGACGATAAACTTGAAAATTGGCGATGTAGAAGGTTTGATGAATATCTGTCTTCCGTTCATTACTTTGGAAGAAGTGATGGACAAGTTGAATACGAAATTCTGGTATTCTAGTATGCAGATAAAGGATGAAGAAACTTATCAAGACGTCATAGAGGACTTGATTGAGCATGCGCCGATATCGGTGAAAGCAGTGCTTGGAAAAAGTCAGATTTCAGTTTCTGACTTTGTAAACCTGATGCCCGGTGATATTATCCGTGTGGATACAGAGGTGGATCAGGAATTGGATATTTATGTTGGAAATATGAGAAAATTCACCGCATTACCGGGTTCATCCGGACAGAAATTTGCTGTGCGGGTGACATCAGTGATCAGAGAGGAAGATTAAGCAGATGGATGGAGTAGGAGTATTATCACAGGAAGAAATCAATGCCTTGTTGAACAATCCTGATGGAGGTGACAGCGCAGATGCTGTGGGGGCCGGAAATAGTTCTGATCCGAACAGCGAGCTTTTAACTCCTGAAGAAAAAGATGCGATTGGAGAAGTCGCGAATATTAGTATGGGAACTGCGGCAACGACGCTGTTTTCGTTGGTAAATCGCAAAGTGGAAATATCAACACCGGTTGTTTCTTCTGCGACATGGGATGATGTTGTAAAGAATTATGAACGTCCGTGTGTGTTTATCAGAATTGCATATACCGTTGGTTTAGACGGTAGCAATATTTTGGTATTGAAAGAGAATGACGTAAAAGTCATCACAGATTTGATGATGGGTGGTGACGGAACCAATACAGATGGTGAATTGGGCGAGTTGCATCTGAGTGCAATCAGTGAAGCGATGAACCAGATGATGGGAAGCTCGGCGACCTCTCTTTCCTCTATGTTGAGCAAGACGATAGATATTTCACCTCCGTCGGCTGACTTGATTGATTTACAGGAGAGTGTAGACGAAGGCAAGATTGATGAGTTTTTGACCGGAAAGTTCGTAAAGATTTCATTCAAAATGGAAATCGGCGATTTGGTCAATAGTGAAATTATGCAGTTGTATCCGTTTTCATTTGCACGTGATATGTGTAAATCAGTAGCGCGCAATATGGAAATGGATGCGGAGGAAGCACAGATAGGAGTACCTGAGAATAAGGCAGAGACAGCAGCCGCTGCACCGCAACCGGTAGCACAGCCGCAGATGGATATGAGTATGATGAATGCACAAATGATGAACCCTCAGATGATGAATCCGCAAATGATGAATCCGATGATGTATCAGCAACCGGTAAATGTTCAGCCGGCTCAGTTCACACCGTTTTCAGGCGAATTTGCGGCACAGTTTGCAAAAGAGAATATAGACTTGATTATGGATGTGCCGTTAGAGGTGACTGTAGAGCTGGGCAGAACTTCAAAATCGATTTCTGAGATTTTGGATTTTGCACCGGGTACCATTATTGAGTTGAATCGTATCGCGGGTGAGCCGATTGACGTTCTCGTAAATGGTAAATTTGTAGCCAAAGGTGAAGTTGTCGTCATTGAAGAAAGCTTTGGAGTTCGAATTACGGAGATTGTTAAGTAGAGATTATGATTTTATCATCAGCCAGTATGACGAATAGTATCATCGAGTTAATTACGATATTACTAATTTTTGTATTTGTATTATTGATTACCTGCTATGTGACACGTTGGATTGCCGGCTATCAGAAGACAAAAACGGCACAAGGTAACTTGTCTGTGATAGAAGTGATACGTGTTTCGAATAATCAATATATTCAGCTTGTACGCGCCGGCAACGAACAGTATCTGGTAGTGGGAGTTAGCAAAGACCAAATGACTTTGCTGGCTACCCTTTCAAAAGAAGAGTTATGTGCGATTCCTGAGATTGTCGCGAATACAAAGCGAACAGGAACGGGTTTTGCAGAAGTTTTGGAGGAATTCAAAAAGAAGCATGCGAAGTAAGGCAAAAAAGATTTATTGTTGCATATCATTTATATTTGCATTAGCTGTATTGACATTGACGCTTACATTTGGATTGTTGGAGACACCGGCATATGCATCGCCAGTGGCTCCTTCACTCAATAATAATGGTCTGTCTTCTGCGCAGGATGGACCACAGGTAGACGCGATGGAAGATGCGACAAATGGACTTTCTATCATGTATAACAATGAAGAAGGCACGATGTCTGCAACAATTAAAATCGTATTGATTCTTACGATTATTTCGTTGGCGCCATCTATCTTGATTATGATGACGTCGTTTACACGTATTATTGTAGTGCTGCACTTTCTGCGTGTGGCATTAGGTACACAGACAACGCCACCCAATCAGGTTCTTATTGGTTTGGCGCTGTTTTTGACGTTGATGATTATGTCGCCTGTTTTTTCGGAAATCAATGAGAATGCGATAAAGCCGTTGGATGCCGGAACGATTACGCAGGAACAGGCAATAGAAGCTGCGCTGGATCCGATCAGAGGTTTTATGTATCAGCATACAGAGCGCAAAGATGTGGACTTGTTTTGTGATATTGCCGGGGTGACTTATGAGACGAATGAGGATATTCCAACGAGCGTCCTGATTCCCAGCTTTATTTTGAGCGAGTTGCGCAGTGCGTTCATCATCGGATTTTTTATTTATATTCCGTTTATTGTAATCGATATGGTCGTGTCTTCGATATTGATGTCGATGGGTATGATGATGCTACCACCGACGACGATTTCGATGCCGTTCAAAATATTGTTGTTTGTGTTGGCAGATGGTTGGAATCTCGTGATTGGTAATTTAGTAAAAACCTTTTACTGAGATTGTACGACGGAAGGAGGATAAGAGATGCTTTCAGAAGGTGTGATTTTAGATGTTGCGAGAGAAGCGTTTACTGTTATTATAGTTACCTCCGCGCCTGCGCTTTTGGTTTCATTGGTGATTGGTTTGATTGTCAGTATTTTTCAGACAGTTACGTCAATTCAGGAACAGACACTTACATTCGTACCGAAAATAATAGCAGTGTTTGTGACACTGATGTTATTAGGCGGATGGATGTTGGACAAGATGGTAGAATATATGGTTAAGCTGTGGGGCAATTTTAGCCTGTATATCGGATGATAGATTATACATTTTCATTAGTTACATTTGAATATTTTTTGCTGATTCTGGTGCGCATCGCCAGCTTTGTCGCGGTGGCACCTTTTTTTGGACTTGCCAGCGTTCCGACGCGTACAAAAATAGGATTCTCGGCAGTTCTTGCGATTCTTATTACACAAGCGATGCCGGGAAATGTGTCTTATGGCGGTATGCTGGAATATGGAACGATTGTTGCGAAGGAAGCGATTACCGGATTGCTAATCGGAATGATGGCAAATATCTGCACGTATATCGTCGGGTTTGCGGGGCGGCTGATTGATATGGAAGTCGGCCTTGCGATGGCGCAGGAGTATAATCCGCTCACACGTACACAGGAGAGTATTACGGGAAATCTTTATTACTATCTGGTTATGCTGTTATTACTGATTTCTGATTTGTACCGCTATCTGATTAAAGCGATTGCGGATTCCTTTCAATTGATTCCGGTAAATGGACAAGTTTTTCAATGGGAATATTTATCAGAGCATATGGTAGTTTTTTTTACCGACATATTTGTGATTGGATTTCGTATCATGTTGCCGGTATTTGCCTGCTGTATGGTGATGAACTGTATTCTTGGTATTATGGCAAAGGAGGCACCGCAGATGAATATGTTTGCGGTGGGTATACAGATAAAGATTTTTGCAGGCTATGCAGTGATTGTAGTTACCGTGATTTTGTTGCCTAAAATGGCAGCGATAATCGGGGAAGAAATAAAGACGATGCTGCGAGTCGTGGTAAAGGGGTTGTATGGAGCTGGCTGAGTACAATGTGATGCAGTATAATCTGCAGTTTTTTGCGAAAGAAGGGGCCGGTGGAGAAAAAACAGAACCGGCTACATCAAAAAAACTCAGTGATGCACGAGCAGAAGGTCAGGTGTGCAAAAGCAGAGAGCTGGATCAGGCGTTTACGCTCGTAGCGCTGTTTTTGATGCTGAAAATGGTGATGTCATTTTTGGGAAGCAATTTTTTGCAGATATTTCGTGACATCTATAATAAAATACCGGAAGCAGTAGAAACACGTGAGTTGGCTTCGACGACGATTATGTCGTTCCTTCATCATTCGGCACTTGTTTGTTTGAAACTGACGGCTCCGTTTTTGATAGCAGGCTTTGCAATTGCCTTTTTGGTAAATCTGGTTCAGGTAAAGTGGAAGGTCAGTACAAAAATGCTGCGACCGAAGCTTGATAAGTTTAATCCGCTGAATGGATTTAAACGAATGTTTTCGAAAGATTCGATGTTTGAGCTGGTGAAATCCATAGCAAAAATTGCCTTGATTGCAATCATTGCATATACAGCGTTGAAATCACATATTAACGAGATTTTTCTCATGTATCATATTTCTTTAAAACAGGGAATCGCAGAGATTGGTACATTGGTAATAGATGTTGGATTTCGTATCGCATTGGTGTATTGTATATTGGGAGCGGTAGATTATATTTACCAGCGTCATAAGTTTAATGAAGATATGAAGATGACCAAACAAGAGGTCAAAGAAGAAATGAAAAATACAGAGGGAGATCCGCAGATTAAAGGAAAACAGCGTCAGCGAATGCAGGAAGCATCGCGTAGACGTATGATGCAGGATGTTCCGAAGGCAGACGTTGTCATTACAAACCCGACACATTTTGCAGTCGCATTAAAATATGATGCCGGAACGGGAACAGCACCGGTACTTTTGGCAAAAGGTGCGGATTTGATTGCGCAGCGAATCAAAGAGATTGCAAAAGAAAACCGAGTAGAAATCGTGGAAAACAAGCCGTTGGCTCGTATGATATATACGAATGTAGAAGTCGGACATGAGATTCCGCCGGAGTTGTATCAGGCGGTAGCGGAGATTTTGGCGGCAGTATACAAAGCACAAAACCGAGTATAGTTGAAATATGAGATAGATGATTTGAGAAAGGAGGAATGAATATGGCAAAGCGTGGCGCTGACGTAGGTGTAGCATTATATCTGATGGCAGCAATTATATTCTTTATTGTGCCGATTCCTTCTTTTTTGCTGGATATATTATTGATATTTAATATTTCCATTGCATTAGTGATTTTGTTTAACTGTTTGTTTGTGCAGGAAGTGTTGGATATGTCATTTTTCCCGACATTACTGTTGTTTACGACGATTTTCCGAATATCGTTGAACGTGTCCTCTACACGTTTGATTTTAAATGACGGAGATCCCGGAAACGTTGTCAGAACATTCGGACAGTTCGTTGGTGGAAATGATATGGTTATCGGAACGATTATTTTCATCATTTTGTTGATTGTGCAGTTTGTTGTTATCAATAAAGGTTCTGAGCGTGTATCAGAAGTAACGGCACGATTTACATTGGACGCGATGCCCGGTAAGCAGATGGCGATTGATGCCGACTTGAATACAGGTGCGATTACAGATGAAGAAGCAAAAAAACGTCGTGAAAAGATTCAGATGGAGAGTAGCTTCTTCGGAGCTATGGACGGTGCGACAAAGTATGTAAAAGGAGATGCGACGGCAGGTCTGATTATTACGTTTGTCAATCTGATTGGCGGAACTGTTTTAGGTATGATGCGTCAGGGTCTTGCGTTTCAGGACGCGATAATGGAATACGGCATTCTGACAATCGGTGATGGTCTGAGCTCACAGATTCCCTCGTTGGCGATTTCTATGGCGACCGGTATTTTGGTAACCAAGGCATCGAAAGAAGCGGACTTTGGTCAGGTGCTGATCGGCCAGTTGTTTGGTATTCCAAAGGTACTGATGATGGTAGGTGCCGTGCTTTGCTTTTTAGGTGTTGTTACACCGTTGAATTTCTTCCTGTGCGTTGGTATGGGCGCGATTTTTTTGGTTGCAGGAATCAATATCAACAAAAATCTTGGTGTGGAGCGAATCGAGGAAGAAGTCGGTGTTGCCGAATCAGAAGCGGAAGAAATCCGTAAACCGGAAAATGTTGTATCGCTTTTGTCGGTAGATCCGATCGAGCTGGAGTTTGGTTACGGTATTATTCCACTTGCGGATGTCAATCAGGGTGGTGACTTGCTGGATCGAGTCGTTATGATTCGCCGTCAGATCGCGTTAGAGCTCGGTACGGTCGTGCCGATTATTCGTTTGCGTGATAATATTCAGTTGAATCCGAATCAGTATATTATAAAGATTAAGGGTATTCAGGTGACAGAAGGCGAAATTCTGTTTGATCACTATATGGCGATGAATCCGGGCTATGTAGAAGAGGAAATTACAGGTATTCCTACATTTGAACCGTCGTTCCATCTGCCGGCAATCTGGATTACGGAAAGTCAGCGTGAACGTGCGGAAAGTCTCGGCTATACGGTTGTAGACCCGCCTTCGATTATTGCGACACATTTGACTGAGATTATTCGAACACATATTGCGGAGCTTCTGTCCAGACAAGATGTGCAAAATCTCATCGAAAATATCAAAGAGTCCAATCCGGTATTGGTGGACGAGCTTGTACCGAAGCTGCTTGGCATCGGAGAAGTTCAGAAGGTTCTGCAAAATATGTTGTCCGAGGGAATTTCGATTCGAGATTTGCTCACGATTTTTGAAACATTGGCAGACCATGCGACAACAACGAGAGATACGGATGTATTGACAGAGTATGTTCGTCAGAGCCTGAAGCGTGCGATTTCAAATAAATATTTCCCGGCAAACGAGGAAACGAGCGTGGTTACGTTAGATCCGAAGATTGAGCAGGAAATCATGAGTGCGGTAAAACAGACGGAGCAGGGCGCATATCTGACGCTTGATCCGGAGCGCACACGCGCGATTATCGAGGCGACCGAAGCAGAAGTATCAAAGCTGGAAAATCTTGGAAAGAATGCAATCGTAGTTACTTCTCCGATTGTTCGTATGTATTACAAGAAATTGACAGAAGAATACTTGAAGGATTTAATCGTTGTGTCATATAATGAGATTGAATCAAATGTAGAATTACAATCTGTTGGGATGGTGACAGCTTAATGACAATCAATAAATTTCAGGGAAAAACAGAAGAAGAAGCAATCGAAAAGGCAAAGCAGGAGATGGGCCCGTCACTGGTGATTATGAATGTGAAGCTTGTAAAGCCGAAGGGATTATTTGGCTTTTTGAAAACACCTTTTTATGAGGTGACGGCAGCGATGGAGGACAAAGAACCGCTCAATGTATCACAGGCTATGACAGGAGAACGTAAAGGGATTAATCTGGCTGCAGATGAACCGATTGAATTACCGAAACCGACTTCATCACAAGCCGGAAGTGCGTTGGGACGCGGATTTGATTCTGCAGAACCGATATCTGTGGCTGCAAAAGCTGTCGGGGATATTTTGAATGCGCATGCGTTGCAGCAAGAGGCGGCTTTACAACAGACTCCGTCGTCTGCAAATTATGAAAAAACAAATTTCGAAAAGACAAATTATGAAAAGAGAAGCTTGCAGACAGACACGGATTTGATTGAAGAACGCTTAGAAAATCTTCAACAGTTTTTAGAGAAAAAGTTGACAGATGATGTTGCGCTGGAGGTGACACGTGAAATCGATGCATCCGGCGTGGAAAATACAGAAAATGCAGAACGTGTGCATATGTTCCGTATGCTGTATCGGACGTTGTTGGAAAATGAAGTAGATGAGGTCTATATCAATCA
>JAGAOE010000170.1 GCA_017623885.1 Eubacterium sp.
CCAGTCTGCCTCCTCTCTCATTTCACTCGCTGCACATTCATCGATTTCCTGCGGCGTGAAAATCCGCAAACTTCCTGTTTTTGTTTCATACTGAAATTCCATACTTAAATCCTCCTGTTTTTCAAACAAAAAAACACCAAGTGATTCACCTGATGTCTTTTGTATAAATATATTTAGTTTTGCGCTTCCAACTGTTCCTCAATCTGTGTCACATAACGGTTTGCGTTATATGCCAACGGCGTACCCGGAAACAGTTCAATCACCTTCGCATAATATTCAATCGCTTTTCTCCAGTCTTCCACCTTGCGATATGCCTGTGCGAGATTGTACAATGCATTTCCGTTATCGTATTGTTCATCCATTGCCACAACCTTTGAGAGCTGTTCGATGGCAGCCTCATTGTTGTATCCATTGTATGCATACATGCCTTCTTCATATGCGGTAGTCAAATACTCTGTATTCACTTTTTCACGCAGCTCATGAAAAATCTGTTTGCCATTTGCAGATAACAATGTCTCGTCAATATCTTCCAGCTTGTCTCCCGCCTGCTCGATATCTTCTTTCGTGTATGCATCATAAGCCAGCAATAGCTCTTCGTTCATCGTCAACGCCGCATCCCGATTTTCCATATCATCCTGTACTTCAGCAACGTCGCCCGTCAAACTGTCAATCTGTTCTTCCAGCGATTTTATCATCTGATTTTTGTCTGCAATCGTATTATTGGCTTCTGTAACTGCTACATTCGCATCACTGATTGCCTGTTTACGCACACCCGGTACAATCATATACCAGGTAATCGCCACTCCGATTCCGACGCCCAGCAAAAGATTCGCTGCCATTCCCCAAAATCCGATATCTGCACGCAGCTTCGGCTGAATAATCGTATCATTTCCATTCTGATATGCAATCGCCTGCGCTTTTTTTGCCTTCTTTCCACCACCCTGACGGATTTGCTCCGTAATCTCTTTCATATAACGGGCAGTCAACGGATTTCCCACATCGATTGCTTCTGCTTTTCGCAGTACCTTCCGCGCCTGCTCCAATTCTCCGTGATGCATGTAAATCAAAGCTAACAACTGCATTCCCTTTACAAACTTCGGGTTTCCGGAAAGTATTTTTTTCAACTGAATCACAGCTAAATCCAGGCTGTCCTGCCGACAGTATGTCACGACCTGATTGTACTTGCGCGCCAACTGATTGATTTTCTCTTTTTCTGCAGGATCTTTTTTTGTCTTTTCCAAATATACGGAAGCACGGTTTTCTTCCACCTGATAGCCTTTGCTGATCAGCCATTCCCGAATCGCTGCTACACCATCACCCATTTCAAAGTATATCAGTCCCAGTAAATTTCGTGCATTCGTATTTACTTTGTTGTATTGCAGGCTAAGGCGCAAATCCGCAATCGCACCGGACAAATCTCTTTCTTTTGCCTTTGCCAATGCTTCATTATATAAATAATTGGATATTCCTACAAACTTTCGATAAATACGCAAGTCGGCTCCGCAATTCGGACAAATCATATCTCGTCCTATGATAATTCCACAATTATAACATTCCATCCTATTTCCTCTTCAACTCACTCATCATCTGTTGCATAATATCTGTCATATCTGTAATATCATGTTCGTAAATCGCCACTTCCGCATCTTCGATTTCATCACTTGGCTGAAAATGCTTTAATTCTTCTTCAAAATTAATCATACGTTCCTCCATCTATCATTTAAGGTTTCTCGCAATCAAAAAACCACTCACATCTGATTCTGAATTATCATATACCAGAGTAGTGGTTTCTTGCAAGGGTCTTTCCCTCATATTTTTAATTTTCTGTCGCATTTTTTGACATTTATCGACCGATCTGCTTATCCTGCCGTATATCCGATATTAAACATACCGATGCGACCCATATATTTTTTAAATTCAACCGCACGCTGTTCTTCTTTCACCTGCACATGCTGCTCATCCACGCATATACGTGCGCCCGGATATACGCCTTTGACTACCACTACAGATGCATTTGCTGATGCAGCGATAATCGCCTGCAAATCGTCCAGCTTTCCTTTTCGACCTGCAATCTGTGCAGACAGACGAACTTTTTCCTTTACCAGTGCCATGCGACGCGGATCATCGCGGAATGACAAGCCTTTCTGACGCATAATCGTCTCGAACTGTACCAGACCTTCTTCTATACGCGCCAACTGCCTCTCATCATCCTTCATCTCTCGCTCAATGGTAGCAATCTGTCCATAAACCGTCATATGAACACCTACCGACACTTCCGTATTTGCACCAACCATATTGCCAATTTCACGCGCTTCTACACCGCGCACCGCATGTGTCATGCCACCGACAATACAGCCTTTTTTTCCATTCAGACGAATCTGTCCGCCTGCATATACACGGCTGTCCAAAAATGAATCTGCATCAATGTCTCCTTCGACTTCTACATCTGCATATTCAAAGAACAACGCAGAAACATTTCCTTTGGATCGAATCTTTGCTCCGTTTTTTCCTAAGACACCGCCTCGAAGAATCACGCCCTTTTTACCATCAATATACGCTGACTCTACGACTTTATCAACGGTAATCGTACCGGTCGCCTTTACAGACATTCCTTCTAATACGTTTCCGTGAATAATCACATCTCCGTTAAATTCTATATTTCCTGTACTCAAATCTACATCACCATATAATTCATGTACCGGGAATATGTTTACACGGTTATTCAGTTCGGTGATTTTTCCACCCACACTCGCACAGTAAGTAACGCCATCCTCTAAGCGCTCAAAACCGGTTCCTTTCAGTGCCGGAAGCTCTGCTCCCTGCTTTGCTATTTTAAACTGAGCCAACAGATTGTAACCGTTTGTTCCTTTGGTCGGCGGATGATAAATCGCGATTTCCTGTCCTGCTTCTACCAGCTCAATCATTTTTATATTTTTGTAGTCAACCGTTCCGTTATCCAGCATAATCGGCTTCTGCGAAAGGTTGGTCTCAAACAAATATTCAAAATAGCCGTTCTTTCCGTCCTCCGGATCAGCACCCTGTGCCACCAATACTTCTCTGTCAAAAATCCGGTGGTCAATCATTTTTTGTAAGTTCTCTGTAAGAATCCCTATTTTTATCTGATTCAAGTGAAGCACATCTGTCAAATATTCTACTGTGTATTTTTCACCGCTATCAATAGAAGGAATTGTCATATATGCTGCCATATAATCTTCTGTAATTCTCACAGTGGGCATCGGCAAACTCATGCGCTACACCTCCTCTTTTCCCCATATTAGTATAAGTATTCCGCTCATTAGTCATTGATGCTTTACTTGATTCACTTTTTATTGCGCAAAAAACGACTATTGCATACTTTACTATAAGTATACAACAGCCGTTATTTTTTTGCAAATATTTTTACATATTTTTGCGAATTATCTGATTATTTTTGTGCAATTGCACTATTTCATCTGTTCTAATCGCTGTAATACCTGTTCCATCATCTGCTCATATTTTGCCTGCTTGTCTTTTTCCTCCTGAATTTTCGCAGCAGGTGCCTTGCTGACAAATTTTTCATTTCCGAGCATCTTTTTCGAACGGTCTAATTCTTTTTCCAAACGCTCTTTTTCTTTCAAAAGACGTTCTTTTTCTTTTTCGAAGTCTACCAGATCTTCCAACGGCAAGTATACGACTGCATCCGGAATCACTGCAGACACTGCATCTTCTCCGATTCCTTCTTTATCTGCCTGTACAAGAATCTCATTTGTAAACGCAAGATTTACATAGACTTCTTTGTTTTCGTCAAAGATATTTCGAACAGCTTCGTTTTCTGATACAATCACCAGCTTTGCCTTGCGTGAAGGCGGTACATCCATTTCTGTACGAACATTACGAACCGCTTTTACTAAATCTTTGCAACGCTCTAAAGCAGCTTCTTCTGCTGCGAAGTTCCATGCTTCTTTATATTCCGGCCACTTTGAAAGCATAATGGTCTCTTCTGTATTCTGTAATGTACAGAAAATCTCTTCTGTAATAAACGGCATGTAGGGATGCAACAGCTTTAATGCATTGGTCAAAACGGTCTGCAATGTCCACAACGCAGCGTTTGCAGAAACCGGATCTTCCTCTTTCTTGTAGGTACGCACTTTCGCAATCTCAATATACCAGTCACAGAATTCATCCCAGATGAAATCGTATACTTTCTGAACTGCGATTCCAAGCTCGAACTTATCCATATTTTCAGTCGCATCTTTTGCCAATGTATTTACACGGGAAAGAATCCAACGGTCTGCCGGGCGCAGGTCTTCGACTGCAGGCTCTGTCACGGTCATTCCTTCCAGATTCATCATAATGAAACGTGATGCATTCCACACTTTGTTCGCAAAGTTTCTCGAAGCCTCTACGCGCTCCCAATAGAATCGCATATCATTTCCGGGTGCATTTCCGGTAATTAAAGTCAGACGCAATGCATCTGCACCGTATTTATCAATAACCTCCAAGGGATCAATACCATTTCCGAGAGACTTACTCATCTTGCGTCCCTGCGAATCACGTACTAAACCATGGAATAATACGGTATGGAACGGTGCTTTGCCCATCTGCTCATAACCGGAGAATATCATACGGATAACCCAGAAGAATATAATATCATATCCTGTCACCAGCACATCATTCGGATAGAAATAATCTAAATCCTCTGTCTTTTCGGGCCATCCCAATGTCGAGAAGGGCCACAGCGCAGATGAAAACCATGTATCCAGTGTATCCGGATCCTGTGTCATATGTGCACAGCCACATTTCGGACATACATCCGGCTGCTCTGCGGATACTACCATCTCTCCGCACTCATCACAATACCAAGCCGGAATACGATGTCCCCACCAGAGCTGACGGCTGATACACCAGTCACGAATATTGTCTGTCCAGTTAAAATATGTCTTGTCCATACGCGGCGGCAAAAGCTTGATTTCTCCGTTTTTCACGCCCTCGACAGCCGGTTTGATCATCTCGTCCATTTTTACAAACCACTGCTGTTTAATCATCGGTTCTACTGTCGTATGGCAACGGTCATGTGTACCGACATTGTGCGCATGCGGTTCAATCTTTACGAGCAGTCCCATTTCCTCCAGATCCGCAATCAATGCTTTTCTACACTCATAACGGTCCATGCCCACATATTTTCCTGCTTTTTCATTCATTGTCGCATCATCGTTAATGACAATGATTTCTTCTAAGTTGTGACGTTTTCCTACTTCAAAGTCGTTCGGATCATGTGCCGGAGTAATCTTTACGCATCCGGTTCCGAATTCCTTATCTACATACGCATCTGCGATCACCGGTATCTCTCTTCCGGTCGTCGGAAGCACCAGATTTTTTCCGATAATATCCTGATAACGTTCATCTTCCGGATTCACAGCAACCGCCGTATCTCCAAACAAAGTCTCCGGACGTGTCGTCGCAATTTCTACAAAACGACCTTCCTCACCGACTACCGGATAGTTGATGTGCCAGAAGAAACCATCCTGCTCTTCATGCTCTACTTCGGCATCTGAAATAGATGTCTTACATACCGGACACCAGTTGATAATACGTGAACCTTTGTAAATCCATCCCTTTTTATACAGCTTTGTAAATACTTCCTCTACTGCATGTGAGCATCCGTCATCCATCGTGAAACGTTCGCGCTCCCAGTCTGCAGATGAACCCAGCTTACGCAACTGCTTTACAATACGTCCGCCGTACTCTTCACGCCAGTCCCAGCATTTCTCTAAGAACTCTTCACGTGTCAAGTCTGCCTTGTCAATGCCCTGCTCTTTTAACGCCTCAATGACCTTTACTTCTGTCGCAATCGACGCATGATCTGTACCGGGCTGCCACAACGCGTTGTAGCCCTGCATTCTCTTGTAACGAATCAGGATGTCCTGCATCGTATTATCCAATGCATGTCCCATGTGAAGCTGACCGGTAATATTCGGCGGAGGCATTACAATCGTAAACGGCTTCTTTGAACGGTCTACTTCTGCGTGGAAATATCCGTTTTCCTCCCATTTTTGGTACAAACGATCCTCTATTCCTTTGGGATCATATGTTTTTGCAAGTTCTTTACTCATTTTTTATCCCTCTTTCTTAACTGTTCAAACACAGCTTCTCACTTTTTCTGCGATTGCTCGAATAGTAATATCGTAAATGGATTTTTCGTTGTTGTCAAGGGCATAAATCACATGTATAATTGTATTTATAAATAGTAGAACTTTCATTACAGAACATTCATTACAGAACACAGGAGACAAAACTATGGGATTTAACAATTTAAACGAACTTGATGCAATACAGTTAGACGTATTGCGCGAAATCGGAAACATCGGTTCCGGAAACGCAGCCACATCACTTGCCTCCATGCTGAATGCGGTCGTTGATATCGAAGTACCGCAAATCAGCCTGATTAACTATGAAAATGTTTCTCAGTACCTCGGAGGTAAAGACCGCGAAGTTATCGGTCTGGCACTCGGTCTCGAAGCTGACCTCGATGGTGTTATGCTTCATGTTGTGCAACCGAAATTTGCCTCCCGCATTGTAAATGCATTTTATCCAAAGGATATCCAGACACTGGCAGATATCAACGATATGGATTTATCCGCAGTCAAAGAAACCAGCAATATTACGACAGCAGCGTATGTTAATTCACTGGCTTCTATGACCAATCTGTTTATCAATATCACGCCGCCCTCTGAATGTCTGGATACCGTAGAAAATGTATTGAAACAGGCATCCGATCGCTTTGATGCCATCGGTGAGCAGGTTATCTACATCGACGAAAGCCTGTATATCGGCGGAACAGAAATCAAAAGCAGCATGATTTTAATTTTACAAATCGATTCTTTGAAAAAATTATTTGATAAGCTGGGAATACCTTATTAAAATATAAGACATAAAAACATAGTAAAAAAACGGTATCAATCTTTCGATTGATACCGTTTTTTACTATTCTTCATCCACTACTTTTTCATCATTTTCTGCTGCCTGCATCTCCTGCAATACTTCCGGATCATTTTCTGAGTAAATCCCCTTCAGCAACGCATAGCCGGCTCCCAGCACAAAATAGATACCTGCTACAATCATAAATACGCCCGCTGCAATCATCGGCAACGTCAGTGGTTCTTCACTACCGGAAGATCCTTGGAACATCTGATACATCAGATAAACCAAATAACCGCCCGCAATACCGCGCACCATATAAGAGCTTCGGCGCATCGCATATGTAACAAGCAAATACTTTGCCAGCTTGTCCTGTGATTGTTCTCCCTGTTTCTGACTCATTTATTCTTCCTCTAAACTTTCTTCATCCGCAACTGCCGCCGCTGTTCCGCCTGCAACCGCAGCTACGACTACGACTACTGCGATAATCACAATCAGCAAAATCCCACCAAATAACACCAAAATATTACTCATTCCGTTCTCCTTTTTATCATTTCATTTGATTGTCCGCATGGATTAGCATCTCCATATCTGCAAACTATCATACATTAAAATACTTTTGCATAAGAGCTCAATCCACCGTCCAGCAAGTAGCTCTTGTATTTTTTCAAACACGAATTCGGTACATTCACACGCACCTTCACATAAGATTTGCTAAATGCTTTTTCACCGACACTGTTCAACTTTTTACTCTTTATCGTAATAGACTTCAGCTTCGGACAATTGTAAAACGCTGTTTTGCTTATTTTGATCATTTTCGCACCGATGACTACCTTTGTCAGCTTTGGCATATCACGGAACGCGCCAACACCGATGGAGGTCACTTTATAGTTTGAGCCTGCAAATGTAACCGTTGACGGTATGTTCAGCGTCGTCAAGGTCTGTTTGGTGCATCCGACTGCCTGCACACGCGGGTCAGACTTGCTCGTACGCGTCACCTTATAAATAATATTATTTATCGTGCGTGTATCGCCTAATTGCGGTCTTTCTTCCTCAATTACACCGTCTGTCATGGACACAAGCCAGACTGCATTTACCGTCAAATCTTTCGTCACATAGGTGTACGCGGTCGTATCCCATCCGAGGATATATCCCTGACGAACCCAATGCGGCGGTGTAACCGAACCACCATAATAAGACTTCATTTCCGTAATCTGTCCGCTATACGCATCTTTAAATGTCACCGTATAGTTTTGTTTCCATGAAGAGTAAATATCCAGATTCTGCTGTACATTGGTATACTCACGACTCCAGGTCAGCGTATAACCACTGCGTTCCGGCAACACCGGCGGTGTCGCAGAGCCACCTACAGCGACTTCTTCTGTCTTTAACAGCAAACCACCATCATAAAATCTCACTGTACAAATCGCCGAAGTACGAATTCCATAATTTTTCGCATAATTCTCTGCTACAGAACCCTTGTCACACTCTATTATCAATCCCGGCGCACACTGTGCAAACGCAGAATTTCCGATTTTTGTAACGGTACTGGGCAATTTCACCTTGCTAAGACTCGTACATCCATAGAACGCCTGCTCGCCGATCGTCGTCACGGTCGCATACATTCCGCTAATGGTTGATAAATACTTGCAACCCTCAAATGCCTTGTCACAAATCATACGCACCGGACAAGTTGCAGAACCGATATAACACGTACCGTCAATCGAATTCCCTACGGTAAGTGCTGCCGGCCACTGAATCAGCATATCCATATTTTTCGAATAAAGCACGCCGTTCACTGCACAATACTTTTGATTACCGCTCTCAACTGCAATCATATTCAACATCGTACAATTTGCAAATACACCCGTTCCGATACTCGTCGTCGAAGCTTTTATCGTCACCTTTGTCAGTAACGGGCAACCATAAAATGCACGGTCACGGATTTCTTTCATACCATCATTAAACGAAATGCCCTCACTCACAATCGGACAGCCCTTAAATGCCTCTGCACCAATCCATTTATAAGTAGATGCAAATGTAACACTCTTGATATAATTGCATCCGCTAAACACGCTTCCGTTTACACCGACAACCGTAAACGGTTCTGTTTCACCGTCTATTTTAATCGTAGCCGGCAAAATCAAATCCTGTTCTACCTGACCATTGTATTCGTAACCGCTGATTGCGACCTCGTGATTATCTTTATTTCCAAAAATCTGATAATGGAAAATAAATCCTGACGCATTCATATCGGTACGACCACCTTCGACCGTAGTTCCTGTATCCAACGGATGTCCTGCCAGCTCCTGATCTGTATCCAGACCTGCCGCATACACCGGTCTGATGTGCTGCGCATTCCACCAGCCAAACAGACTTAGCAGCAACAACGTTGCTGCCAGTCCAAAACATTTTATTACCGAAATCTTTCGCTGTCCTATTCTCATACCAGTCTCCTATCCCTATCTCGTTAGCTGATTGCTTTCAGTCGAATTGTCGTATTGATACCTGATTTTTTCAGCTTTGACTGATACGATTTCAGCTTTGATTGATATGCATAAAAGGTCGCATTATTTTTGATACCATAAAACGCTTTTGTTCCGATTGAAGATAATTTCTTGGATGTAATCTTTACCTTGCGCAGATTCTTGCACTTATAAAATGCTTTATTACCGATAGCAGTTATGTTTGCTCCGATATTCAAAGTCGTAAGCTTCGTATTCGATTTAAACGCATTATCCTCGATTCGTGTCACCTTGTAAGTAACGCCATCGATTTTAACAGTCGCAGGAATCGTAACGGTAAGTGCTGTCTGATTTGAATTTGAGACATATGCCACCTTCGGATTCTGAACATTTGCGCTCGTCACACGATAAAGAACCGTTCCCTTTGTCAGCTCTTTGTCTACGGCTGCCGGTTTTTTCGTGTTCTTATCAATTACAAATCCGGTCTTCGGATCTTTCCATGACGCATAGACGGTCATGTCTCCGGTCACATTTGAAAAAGATTTGCTCCATTTCAGAACATAACCACTCATTTTCCAGTTCGGCGCATCCGCTTCCTCACCGTACTCCACCTGAACCGTTTTTGTTTTATTTTTGTACTTATCAACAAACTTTACGGTATATACACGCGTATATTTTGCTGTCACAGTCAAGTCACTGACGATATTATTGAAGCTGCTGCTCCATGTCAGCTTGTATCCCGGTCGCTCCGGCATCGCGGGAGCTGTCGCAGATGAACCAAACACGACTTCCTGTGAAGAAATCAAAGTACCCATATCGGACATGAAACGCACGGTATAAGTCGTTACTGTTCCGATTTTATTGCTATTCGCATAATTCGCTGCCTGTGAACCGCTATGGCAATACATCGTCAGTCCGTTCACACCCAAAAATGCATTTGAACCAATCGAGGTAACCGTAGCAGGAACTGTAATCTTTACCAAAGAAGTACAGTATGCGAACGCTGTCGCACCAATGCTGACTACACCAGCCGGAATCGTCACTTCTGACAATTTACTGCAGCCATAGAATGTGCTGTTGCTGATCGCTGTCAGCTTTGCAGGTAATGTAATCGTAGTCAATCCGTAGCAATTCTGGAATGCATATTCTCCGATGCTGACCACACTATCCGGCATTGTCACACTCGTCAACGCACTGCATCCGCTGAATGCATATGCAGGAATTGATTTTACCTTTGCCGGCAAAATCACGCTTGTCAATGCACTACAGTTACGGAATGCTTCCGCACCTATAATCTCTACAGATTCCGGTAAGGTAATGCTCGAAAGTGCCTGTGCACCGGCAAATGCGCCCTGTCCGATCGCAGTCAGACGGTTTGCAATCGATGCAGGTGCAATATAACCTGCACTCAGTTTTCCGGACGGATATTGAATCAATGTATATGTATTATAACTACCTACTGCCCCTGCGTTGTATCCGACATATTCATATAAAACACCGTCATTTGAGACATATCTCTGATTTCCCGCAGTCACATTCAATGCAGTCAATGCAGGACAGTCACTAAATGCCTGTGTGTCAATCGATGTAACAGTCGCCGGAATCGTAACCGTCGTCAATGACGGGCATCCATAAAATGCGCGTGCGCCAATTGACTTTAATCCGGCTGCGGCATTTGAATTATTCGTATTCGTACCAGTTCCTGTCGTACCACCCTGCATCGTAACTGATGTCAAACCGGCATTTCCCGCAAATGCAGCACTCGCAATCACTGTAACATCATATTTGTTTGTAGCAGACGCATTTGTACCGGAACCGCTCGTTCCTGTACCGGTGCTCCCTGCTACTTCAATCTGCAACGGCACCGTAAGCGCAGTCGCCGTTCCTGTATAGCGAGTAATGGTCGCAGTATTTCCGCTCAATGTGTAAACAAATCCATTATCCGTCACACCGTCCGCATTCGAATCCTTCTCTGCAGTCGTCACTGCTCCATGCATTACAGCTTCTTCTGTCACTCCCTGTGCTGCCCAAGCCACGCCCGGCTGTGCCGGCAAAGCTGTAGTTACCGACAATACCAGCGCTGTCAATGCAGCAATCCACTTATTTTTCATCTTTACATCTCCTAAATCACATTCTAATTATGTACGTCATCCGACACTTGAATAGCTTCATTATAATTCTTTACACGGACAAATTCAAGTTGCTACCAACAGTTTCCGGCAACAAACTGTCTTTCTGCGTGGTCTGTGACACCTGCTGCGGCGGCACTTCACGACTAATCTGATTTCGCAGCTTGCGCATCATTTTTTTCATATCCGTAATATATTCACTGTTTCCGAATATTTTTGACATCTGGCGCGGCGTCGCCTTTTTCATTTTGCTCTCATCCACTTTCACACTGCCATCATTCTTCACCGTTATTCCGATGGCATTTAATTCCTCTGCATACTCTTTTGTGAGCTTTTTCATCGCCGCAGATGTACGCTTGATATCAGAGCTCGCCGAATCACGCGTCGCATCTACTGCATTATTATATACATCCAGATAAGAACTGATGGTATTGTATAATACTTCCTTATTCTCATCTTCCTCATTCTCAAAATCTAATGTTTCCAAGCACTCCAGCACACGCTCCATCGCTTTACGATCTGCGCGCACGACATCATGGTTTGTACTGTTCTTTCGATAGCTTTCATCCTTAAATAAAACATTTCCCGCATATGCACGCTGCATCAATGATGAAGCCTTAATTATCATACTCATATGCTACCTCCTTGTAATATCTGTCAAAAGAGACATTGTGTTTGCACATACTTCTGTTATATTCTATCGGCAAAAGTCCTAAAAAACTGTAGCTCTTTCTCATTTTTTCTGCATCTGTCTTAACTAACAAAAAGGTAGGCTCTGCCGCAGCAAAAGCCTACCTTTCTTTTATCTTTAATTTAAAATCGCAATAATAGTCTCCCCGTCCCAGCGTTTTCGTGCGCTCCCACGATAATCGCGGATGCATATTTCCATACGCCACATCATCCGAATCACAAAATACGCGTACCAGTTCTTTACATCCGTACAGCTCACACAACGCGTAGTACGGACAGCCCAGCATGTCTATATGGCACTTTTGCGCTGTCATCTCCCGATCCACCTGTTCAAAACCGGATTTTACACCAAACACCTGATGAATCACGCCACCCATCACCATCGGTACCAGGCGATAGACGCCCGGCACTTTACAAATGGACTGCAATTTATTCGCACATTCTTTCGATCGCTCATAAAAATAAGTTTCTATAATATCATATGCTTTCTTTTTGTCTCCTGTAAGCTCTGAAAATGCTTTATAAAATGCGATACAAGGAAGTATCTTTTTTACTGTATGCATCGTGATTTCTTTTGGTTTGCCTTCCTCCCGTTTTCGAAAATTCATGTAAAATATATTTGCATGTATCTCTATATTGCGTTGAATTTCCGGTGCTACACGCTCCGATATTTTCAACAATTCCAGCAACACATCCTCACAATGTCTCATAATCAAAATTTCCTTTCATACTTACCACATATGTACCGCGCATCCGACATATGTATCAATGCACGTACTCTTTCACTTTCATATTTCCCTAATATTTTACTTTTCGAACAAAATATTTGATAGTCAAATTATTAAACACATTGTGTCGATTTTTTATATTTATCATCCATAAAAAACACAATTTGGGGTTATTTCTAAATTTAATCACATATAATGAACCAAGATTTATTTTTTGCGAGATTGTCCTCATGCAAACCTTTTTTCGTTTTTTCAAAAATGTTCCCCGCGTCAACACCACCAAACACAAGCTGTTCGTACTCGCTACATGCGTCTGTCTGCTCCTGACCGGCGCACTGCTTTATATCCCCGATGTCGTACATGTATCCTCGTCCGTCAGCGGACGTGAGCTGCCGATTTACTGTGTGCAAACCGACAAACCACAAATCGCTCTCACATTTGATGCTGCCTGGGGAAACGAAGACACGAAACAGATTTTATCTATTTTGGAAAAACATCAGGTGTCTGCCACTTTCTTTATGACCGGCGGCTGGGTATCTTCCTATCCGCAAGATGTCACTGCCATTTTCGAAGCCGGACATGACCTCGGTAACCACAGCGAAAATCACAAGAACATGAGCAAGCTAAGCACCGACGAAATGACACAAGAACTCTCTGCTGTTCACGAGCGCGTCAAAGAGCTGACCGGTCAGGAAATGCTTTTGTTTCGCCCGCCATACGGAGATTATTCAAACGAAGTCATTCAAACCGCCGCTTCGCTTGGCTACTATACAATTCAGTGGGATGTGGATTCTCTCGACTGGAAGGATTATGGTGTCGATTCCATTATTGATACCGTGACAAATCACAAACACCTCGGAAACGGCTCGATTATTCTCTGTCACAACGGCGCAAAATATACTGCTGATGCACTCGACACACTCATTCAGACACTCAAAAAACAAGGTTACGAATTCGTGAAAGTTTCCGACCTCATATACAAAGATCACTACTCCATGAACGTCGAAGGACGCCAGATACCGAACGGTGCATAATCCGTCAAAATACAACAAATGACAATTCCCCATCACCGCTGAACACATCAGTAAACAAGTCAAAGTTATCGTTACCGAATAACACAAAGGGTGCAAAACAAAAACTGTTTTGCACCCTTTCTTTTTTTAACTCATTTCCATCTGCGCACAGATTCGCGCTCAATGATTTCTCCATCAAATTCATAATTCGCATCAAACAGCGGATTTCTTATTAACTGCAGAAGGTTTTCCGCCGCCTTTTTTCCAAGCATCTCCATCGGATGCGGAATCGTTGTGATTCCAACCTCACCCAGTGTCGCCAAATTTGCGTCATCTACTCCGACAATCGACAAATCCTCCGGCACACGGATTCCTGCACGTGTCAACAGGTTCAACGTGTCATACGCACCTCTGTCGTTATAACAAAACATCGCACTACAGCCCTTTACCCGTGCAAGCAAGCGTTCCGAAAGGTTATCAAAGCAACGCACATCCTCCGTATCGAACCACAAAATATTCCGCTCGTCCAATTCCAATCCTGCATCATGCATCGCATCCATATAACCGGAATATCGTATGCGCCCCTGCAAATCATCCAATTTAAATATACCGGCGATTTTTCGATGACCCATTTTTATTAAATACTGCGTCAAACGATATCCGACCATATAATCATTTAAAGATACATGCGGAATCGGCAGCTCCGGATAAAAGCTGTTCACAAACAGAATCGGTATTTTTCGTTTCAGAATTTCCCGATACAAATGAATATTCGGATTCGGCAATGCGCTTTTCGTCGTCTCTATAATAATACCTGCCACTTCATCACGATTTATAATATCTTCTAAAATCGACTGCTCACGCATACTCTGATTATTCGTAAACGCAATTTGAAGTGTATAACCTTGATCAATCAACGCATTTTCTATTCCTTTTATCATTCGGGGGAAAATATACCCATCCACATAAGTCGTCACAACTGATACGCGCATTCTCTGCGCCAGTTTTGTCTGCCTGTCTTCATTCACATAGGTGCCGCTTCCTCGCACACTATGAATGACGCCATCCTTCTCCAATACAGCAAACGCTTTTCGCACCGTCTGTCGGCTCACACCAAACATTTGTTGCAGCTCATGTTCTGAATATAATTTTTGTCCCGGTCGAAGCTTCTGTTCCCGAATCTGTTCCATCACCCAATTTGCCAGTTCCATATATTTCGGTGATGATTTCTCTGCCTTCATAAGCTCTCACTCTCCTGCATCGTGCAAAGCAAAAAGGGGCGCTATAACAGCGACCCCTTTATTACACTCAGTATATTTGTATTCGTATACCTAATTAGCCTTTCTTTCTCTTAGAAAGAACGTCTACGGTAACAGCACCAAGTAATACTGCACCTTTTACGATTCGCTGAATATCTGTTGACAATCCAAACAATGACATACCATTGTTCAAGATACCCATAATAAACGCACCAACTACGGCACCAAGAATAGTTCCGGCTCCACCGGCTACGGCTGCACCACCGATATAACATGAAGCAATCGCATCCATTTCGAAACCATCTCCGGCCTTCGGCGTAGATGAAGCATTACGTGCAGAAAGCACGATACCTGCTACTGCACTGAGCACACCCATGTTTGTGTATACCCAGAAGAATACTTTGTTTGTGTCGATACCTGACAGATTTGCTGCTTTTCTGTTTCCACCAAGTGCATAAATCTGACGACCTGCAACCGTCTTGCTGGTAACGAATGCGTACAGTGCAATCAAAACTACCATAATCAGCAATACAAACGGAAGTCCGTTGTAACGAGCCAATTTGTAGAAGAAGAACCAGATAATCAACAACATAACTGCAAGCTTTAACACTACCTGCCACATCGGGTTTGTAGCAAAGTTATATTTCTTCTTGGTGTTGATGCTGCGAATCTCTGCCCATACCAATGCAACAGAAGCAAGAATTGCCACAACGATACATACGATATCAAGCTTTCCGCCTGCAACTTCAATCTGCCATGCCGGCAAGAAGCCTGCTCCGATAAAGATATAGTCATCCGGCAAAGGTCCTTTTGTCTGAGCCTGTAACAATGTATAAGTCAAACCACGACCCATCAACATCGTTGCAAGTGTTACTACGAAAGGCGGAATTCCCAAGTATGCAATAAAGAATCCTGCAAACATACCAAAGAGCAAACCAATCAACAACGCTACAATAATAGCTACCCACATATTGGCTTTGTAGTCTACCAACAAAATACCGGCTACCGCACCGCTGACTGCAACGACAGAACCAACACCCAGGTCAACGTTACCGGTCAATACACAAAGCAACATACCGATCGCCAGAATAACAACATAACCATTCTGCATGATCAGGTTATTAATATTTGCAGGTGATAAGTTTTTTCCACCTGTCAGAATTGCAAAGATAAGATAGATTGCGATAAGCGCAAGAAACATACCATACTGTTTCATATCAAGATTTACTACTCTTTTTTTCTCATTCATTTCTAATCACCCTTTCTGTTATGAGCCATAATGCACTGCATAATCTTTTCCTGTGTCAAATCTTCTTTCTTTAATTCTCCTGCTATTTCACCTTCATTGATTACATACGTTCTATCACACGTACCGATAATCTCCGGCATTTCAGAAGAAATAACAACCACTGCTTTTCCTGCTTTCGCCAGTTCATTTATGACACAATAAATCTCATATTTAGCACCTACGTCTATACCACGTGTAGGCTCATCCAGAATCAATACATCCGGCTGCGTCAACATCCACTTTGCAAGTACGACCTTCTGCTGGTTTCCACCCGACAAAGAACCTACTACCTGCTCGATAGAATTCGCTTTTACATTGATTCTCTGTTTGTATTCTTCTGCAGCTACAATTTCGTCGTTTCCGTTTATCACGCCATGCTTTGAAAAATATTTCGGTCTCGCTGCGATGGTCATGTTTTCCTTAATCTCACCAATCAGGTTCAAACCATACGTCTTACGGTCTTCTGACACATATGCCAGTTTGCTCGCAATCGCTTCCCTCACATTTCTCATCTGGACTTCTTTTCCGTTAATCTTTACCGTTCCGGATATTTTTTGTCCATAGCTGTGTCCAAATACACTCATTGCAAATTCTGTACGACCGGCACCCATCAGTCCTGCAAGACCAACTACTTCTCCGGAACGTACACTTATATTAATATTCTTTAAAATCTGACGATTTGCATCATCCGGATGATAAACATTCCAATCTTTTACTTCAAAAATCGTATCGCCGACTTTCACATCCTTGCGCTCCGGATAACGGTTTGTCATCTCACGACCTACCATACCCTTGATTACGCGGTCTTCTGTATACTCATCTTCGCCTTTTACAAGTGTCTCGATTGTTTTTCCATCTCGAATAATGGTAACTGCATCAGATACATATTCAATCTCATTTAACTTATGTGAAATGATAATACAGGTAATCCCCTGATTTTTCAATTCAAGCATAATGTCTAACAATTTCCGGCTTTCTTCATCGTTCAATGCCGCTGTAGGCTCATCCAGAATCAAAAGCTCCACCTTTTTCGCCATCGCTTTCGCAATCTCAATCAACTGCTGTTTTCCTACACCAAGCGAATTTACCGGAACATTCACATCTTCATTTTCTAAGCCTACTTTTGCAAGCATCTCCTGCGCGCGCTTTCTTGTTTTTGTCCAATCAATCACGCCCTTCATCGATAACTGCTCATTGCCCAAAAATACATTTTCTGCAATTGATAACAGCGGGCTTAACGCCAATTCCTGGTGAATAATAACGATACCCTTTGCCTCACTGTCTCTCAGATTATGAAACTTACAGGTCTCACCCTTATATACAACATCACCGGAATATGTACCGTGCGGATACACACCTGACAACACATTCATCAGGGTGGATTTACCAGCACCGTTTTCACCACACAACGCATGAATTTCGCCACGTTTCACTTTCAAATTTACATCATCCAACGCTCTAACGCCTGAAAATGCTTTCACGATATGGTTCATTTCCAAGATGTAATCCGACATGTTTCCCCAACTCCTTTACTCAATCATTCTTCTCGCTATGATACGTCTACTAATTCCACTTACGTCTGATTTTCCTCAGCGAAAAATCACATTAGGAAAAAATAGGGTGGCAACAAGCATGTGCCACCCTGTTTTTATTTTCCGGATTACTCAGCTAACTGCTCCTCGGTATAATATCCACCATCAACGATGATTTCTTTATAATTATCCTTGTCAACAGCTACCGGTGTACATAAGTAAGAAGGAACTACGATCTTACCATTGTTGTACTGCTCAGTATCGTTGATTTCAGGCTCTGCACCTTCAAGCACTGCCTGTACCATTGTTACACACTTCTCTGCTAAGAGACGAGTATCTTTGTAGATAGACATGGTCTGCTTTCCAGAGATGATGTTCTTTGTAGCCATAAGCTCTGCATCCTGTCCGGTAATCATCGGCCAGTTCTCTTCGGTGTATCCGGCACCTTCTAAAGCTGCCTTACATCCGTAAGCAAAACCGTCAAATGCAGTTGCACAGATATCAAGATCTTCATCAGCATAGAAACCTGTCAAGTAGTTCTCACAGTTCTGCTGTGCAGTTTCCTGAGACCATCTTAAAATACAGGTATCATCAAATGATGTTCTTCCTGACTTACATACTAATGTACCATTGTCTAAATACGGCTGAAGAACTTCCATCAGACCTGCGTATAACATATGTGCATTGTTATCATCAGGTGAGCCCATGAAGAACTCGATGGTAAATGTCTCAGATGTATTTGCTAAATCTTTCTTCTCTTCGATGTATTTACCGATTGCAGTACCAACACCCTTGTTATCGAATGTTGCATAGTAAGAAACTGCATCTGTATCCATCAACAGACGGTCATAAGCGATAATCGGAATACCAGCTTCCTTTGCCTGAGCTTCTACGTTTACAAGTGCAGAAGAGTCAATAGAAGCGATAACTAAACAGTTCACGCCAGAAGCGATCATGTTCTCAATCTGAGATACCTGCATCTGAACGTCGTCCTCAGCGTACTGAAGATCTACTTCATAGCCAAGAGCCTCTAACTGTTTCTTCATGTTACCACCATCGTTGATCCATCTCTCAGATGACTGTGTAGGCATCGCTACACCAACCTTCTTGCCGTTTGCTTCTGCAGCAGGAGCTTCCTCTTTTGCCTCAGCCTTTTCTTCGGTAGCTGCCTCAGTTTTTTCCTCAGCGGGTGCAGATGCATTGTTGGTTCCACATCCAACAAGCAAGGTCGCAGCCATTGCAACACTAAGTAATGCGCCTAAGATTTTCTTCTTCATTTTTGTTTCCTCC
>JAGAOE010000171.1 GCA_017623885.1 Eubacterium sp.
ACATTTGAGTTTTGAATTTCTTGTAAAAAGCTCGTCTGATAAGCCGGTTCTTCGTGCAACTGCGGTAGTACCTTATGTTCCTGCCGAGCGCGCTGCGGCGGCTCATATTTGCGCTCATACGAACTATCCTCTGCCACTTTTGCGCGTATTTGATCATATTTATCCTGTACCTCTGAACGCTCCATTTTCAAGTAAGAATCCGTGCGTTCCGGCGCTTTCTTTATTTCTTCATCTATGTTCTTGGCTTCTGCTTTTGGCATTGCAAGATGTTGACTCGTGTTAGGTTTAACACCGACTTTGTTGTTATTTTTATTGCTGTTATCAAAAGATATTTCCGGCACCAGCTCCCGCTGCTGCAACGCCTGTAAAAGCGTCTGTTTCACAGCCTCATACAGCAGTTCACCGTTTGAAAAACGCACCTCCATTTTTGTCGGATGAACGTTTACATCCATTAATTCCTCATCCATCGAAATATGTAACACCGTAAACGGATACTGATGCTGCATCAGGTAGGAATGATAGGCGTCTTCGATTGCCTTTGCAACGACCTGACTTTTCATATATCTGCCATTGATATAATAGTTTTCAAAGTTCCGATTGCCTCTGGAAATCAAAGGTTTTCCAATGTAGCCCGATATGCGGACTGCATTCATATACCCATCTACCTCCAGCAGATTTGCCGCGATATCTTTTCCGTAAATATGATAAATGATATCCTTCTGATTACAATTTCCGGATGTGTGCAGCTTCTGCTGATGATTCACAATCAACTGAAAAGAAATCTCCGGATGCGACAATGCCAATCGTTCCATAATCGTCGCAATATAGCTTCCCTCTGTCTGTGCCGATTTCAAAAACTTTCTGCGCACAGGCGTGTTAAAAAACAGGTTTCGAACAAGAAACGTTGTCCCTTCCGGGGCGCCGACTTCTTCAAACACTTTCTCTTTTGAACCTTCAATCACATAGCGGACACCCGTCAGAGCTCCACGCGGGCGGGTAATCAGTTCGACTTGTGCGACGGCACTGATGCTTGCCAACGCCTCACCGCGAAAGCCCAGCGATTTGACACAAAGTAAATCTTCCATAGAACGGATTTTACTCGTAGAATGCCGCAAAAACGCCAAGCGAACCTGATCTTTTTCGATTCCGCATCCATTATCCGTGATTCGCAAAAATGTCGTGCCGCCTTCTTTGATTTCTACCGTAATGCAGGTCGCTTTTGCATCAATTGCATTTTCTACCAGTTCTTTTACGACAGACGACGGACGTTCCACGACTTCCCCCGCTGCAATTTTTTCAATCGTTGCTTCATCTAATAACTGTATTTCCTGCATACGAACTCCTTTTTTTCATTACCAGCGATTTTTCAACTTGCCCTGCAGCTCATAGAGCTTGTTCAGCGCTTCTATCGGTGTATAATTTCCCAAATCCAGCTCTTTTAGCTCCGCCAAAATATCGTCATCTCCCACTGTGTCAAACAGCGAAATCTGATTCTGGTCTACTTCATCCAGTTTTTTTACCTTCCGGTGATTTCGTTTGTCCGGCAACAGACTCTCGACACCACACGTAATATTGTTATCAATCAATTCCTGACAGATTTCTTTTGCACGACTAATGACTGCATCCGGGACACCTGCCAGCTTTGCGACCTGAATACCATAACTTCGGTCTGCGCCGCCCTTGACGATTTTTCGCAAAAATACGATGTCGTCACCTTTTTCTTTTACTGCAATACAGTAATTATTGACATTATCTAATTTCCCTTCCAGCTCGGTCAACTCATGATAATGTGTCGCGAACAGTGTTTTCGCACCGAGCAGCTTCGGATTGCTGATATGCTCTACGACTGCCCACGCAATCGACAAACCATCAAACGTCGATGTGCCTCGACCGATTTCATCCAGAATGAGTAGACTGTTCGATGTCGCATTTCGCAAAATATTCGCCACCTCATTCATCTCGACCATAAAGGTACTCTGACCGCTTGCCAGATCATCACTTGCACCCACACGTGTAAAAATGCGGTCTGCCAGTCCAATCTTGGCACTTGCTGCCGGAACAAAGCTTCCGATTTGTGCCATCAGAACAATCAACGCGGTCTGTCTCATATACGTCGATTTTCCCGCCATATTCGGCCCGGTAATAATCGAAATACGCTGTTTATGATTGTCAAGATATGTATCATTCGGAATAAACATATCATGTGGAATCATTTTTTCCACGACCGGATGACGTCCGTCGCGGATATCGATGACACCCTGTTCGTTTAATATCGGACGACAGTAATGATTGACGTCGGCGACCTTTGCCAAAGCCAGCAAAACATCGAGACCTGCCACTGCTTTTGCCGTCTTTTGAATACGAACGACTTCATTTGTAATCCGCTCACGCAGTTGGCGGAACAATTCATACTCCAGCTGTACCAGCTTGTCCTCTGCGCCCAATATCGTCTCTTCCAGTTCTTTTAACTCCGGTGTGATAAAACGCTCCGCATTTGTCAGCGTCTGCTTTCTCGTATAATAATCGGGCACCAAATCTTTATAAGAATTCGTCACTTCCAGATAATAGCCAAATACTTTATTGTATTTTATACGCAGATTCTTGATTCCCGTCTTTTCACGTTCCGATGCTTCTACCTGTGCCAGCCAGTTTTTCCCTTATGTTTTTGCACTTCTCAGACGGTCAATCTCTTCAAAATAGCCATCCTTTATGATTCCGCCGTCATGAACAGAAATCGGCGGTTCTTCTTCGATTGCCTCATCAATCCATTGATAAATATCTTCTAAGCCGTCCATCGATTCCAGCAGAGAAGTCAATGCCTGTGACTGAAACTCACCCAGAACCATACGAATCGGCGGTAACATTTTTAAAGAATTTCGAAACGCGATTAAGTCTCTGGGATTGGCTGTCTGATAGCTGATTCTGGTAATCAGACGTTCTAAATCATATACCGGATTCAAATATTCGCTCAGCTCTTCACGGCTCATCACGTGATTGTTTAGCTCTTCTATCGCGTCATAACGCGCTTCTATTTCGGAGCGTTCAATCAACGGTTGTTCTACATACGAGCGAAGCAGGCGTGCACCCATCGCCGTTTTCGTCTTATCAAGCACCCATAAGAGGGAACCCTTTTTTGTCTTCTCGCGCATAGTCTCTACCAACTCTAAATTTCTGCGCGTAGAGGAATCCAGCACCATAAATGCACCGGTCGAATACGGATGAATCCCTGTCATATGCTCCAAGCCGTTCATCTGTGTTTCATACAGATATTTTAACAATGCACCTGCCGCTAACGTTCCGGACAAATAATCTGCCAGTCCAAGTCCTTCGAGCTGCTTTACCTGGAAATGCGCTAGCAACGTATGAATCGCCGTTTCATCCGTAAAATACCACGAATCTAGCGCAGTTACTGTCATAGAAAGACGATTGCGCAGCATATCTATATCAAGAGAACTCATAAACAATGCTTCATTACAAATCATTTCTGACGGCATATATTTATTGATTTCATCCATCAGCTTTGTGACACTTTCCACCTCTGTCACAAAATAATCGCCGGTAGATACATCTGCCACAGAAACGCCAAACACATTTTCATCGTAGTAGACACACATCAAATAATTGTTTTTGCTCTCATCCAAAGACTGTGCATCCATCGTTGTTCCGGGTGTTACGATTCGTATGACCTTTCGCTCTACGATTCCCTTAGACAGCTTTGGATCTCCGATTTGTTCGCAGATCGCCACCTTATAGCCTTTCGCGACCAATCGACTAATGTAAGTATCTGCCGCATGAAACGGAACACCACACATCGGTGCACGTTCTTCCGTACCGCATTGTTTTCCGGTCAACGTCAGCTCCAGTTCTTTTGATACTGTCAATGCGTCCTCGAAAAACATTTCGTAGAAATCACCCAGACGGTAAAATAGAATACAATCACGGTGTGCTTCCTTTGTCTGTAAATAATGTTGCATCATGGGTGAATACTCAGCCATGTTATCCCTCCTAAAACCTATTTATCCCTTATGCAAACGGACGATATTTTTTCGCTATCGCCTCTGCCACTTTTATTCCGTCCATCGCGGCAGAAGTGATTCCGCCCGCATATCCGGCACCTTCTCCGCAAGGATAAACTCCTTTTTTATTACTCTCATAATTCGCATCACGCGTGATGCGAATTGGTGACGATGTCCGACTCTCGATTCCTGACAGTATCGCATCTGCGCGGTCAAAGCCTTGCAATCGTTTGCCAAACTGTTCCATCCCCGCCTCAAAGCATCGATTCATATCAGGTGTCAGCAATTCATGCAATGCACCAAAAGAAGCCAAGCCCTTTACGCAACTGTCAAAATCACCGTACTGCGTCGAACAACGCGCCCGCAAAAAATCGCCGTACAATTGCTGCGGAATTTTGCCATCACACAATGCATAGGCTTTTCGCTCCAATTCTCTTTGAAACTGAACGCCACTGAGCGGACTATCGCCCGGAAAATCAGCCGGCGTTACGGATATAATAATTGCAGAATTTGCATTTTTGCTGTCCCGTTTGTAATAGCTCATTCCATTTACTGCTAAATAACCTTCTTCTGAGGATGCATTCACGACATATCCTCCGGGACACATACAAAACGAATACACGCCTCTCTGATTCGGAAAATTCGCAGTCACCTTATAGGGTGCTACCGGAAGAAGGTGTTCTTCATTCTGCTTTCCGTATTGACTTTCATTAATCATGCGCTGTGGATGCTCCACGCGAAATCCGACTGCAAATGCCTTGGACTCCATCTGAAAACCATTCTGATGTAAGTATTCAAATGTATCACGCGCCGAATGTCCGAGCGCAAGCACTGCCACCTGCGCCGAAATACATTTCTCGCCGGATGCACTGCGAACCGTCACACCTTTTAATACACCATCGCTTACATCCAGATTTGTCATTTGATGTTCGAAATAAAATTTTCCACCCAGACGCTTGATTTCCTCTCGCATATTTTTTATGACATTTACCAAAATATCAGTTCCGATATGCGGCTTTTGATCGTATAAAATTTCTGACGGGGCACCAAACTTACAAAACACTTCCAGCACATGTTTTCCCCGACCGGTCGGATCTTTGACCATCGTATTTAACTTGCCATCCGAAAATGTCCCCGCACCGCCTTCTCCAAACTGCACATTCGAAGCCGGATTCAACATATTCGTTTCCCAAAAATGTCTGACATCCGCCGTTCGCTCCTCGACCTGCTTGCCACGCTCCACTACAATCGGCCGATAACCGTGAAGTGCCAATTCATACGCGCAAAAAAGCCCCGCCGGTCCGGAACCGATAATGACAGGCACTTCCTTTAATACTTCATCACCAAATTTGGGAAAGTGATAACGCACCGGCTGATACATCTGAATGTTCGGTTTGTGAAGCTTTTTCACCAGCTTGCTTTCGCCGTGCATGGACACATCTACCGTATATACATAGTACACCTGCGGCTTTTTTCTCGCGTCCACCGAGCGTTTGGCAATCTCATATGTAAATTCCTGATCTGCACGCAAGCCTAAGATATTTCGAATCTTATTTTCAATCATAAAATGATCGTGTGCCAACGGCAGTTTCAATTGTTGAATTCGTATCATTTTTTGCTCCTTATCGCGTCTCTTGCATGCCTTCCCGCCACAGCACCGCTCGACCACGCCCACTGCAAATTAAATCCACCGCAGATGCCATCAATATCCAGCATCTCGCCGGCAACATACAATCCCGAAATCAGTTTTGATTCCATTGTATCCGCACAAATCTCGTCCGTAGCCACGCCTCCGGCCGTCACCTGTGCCTGCTCAAAAGAACGCGTTGCATGAATCGGTACACAAAATCGTTTTACTGTCTCTGTAAATGTTCGTATCTGTGATTCGCTCATCAGGCTTGCCGGTTGCGCTGGCGCAAAACCTGCTTCTTCCAGTAATGCAACCGCTAATTTATCCGGAAACATGCCACATAATGCCTGCGCACAGGATTTATTCTCTGAAAACACACTTTGAAAACGTTTGAGCAGGTATCGTTGTAACTCCTCTTGCTCCATCGAAGGAAAGAAATCGATGAGAACTCGCACATGCTCTTTCGCACCCTTTTCTTTTGATGCTTTATACAGTGCATTCGATGCCAAATAACTCATCTGAAAAATGCATATACCGGAAATTCCATAATCCGTTAATTGCAATTCTCCTGATTCACAACTTTTCAACTCGTCATCTATGTAGATTTGTGTCGAAATTTCTGCACGAATTCCTGCAACCTTTTTAAAAAATGCAAGTTCAGATTGCAAGGGAACAAGCGCCGGAACTAAATCTTGTATTCGATGTCCCAAGCGTTCAAGATATAGAAAACCACTTCCGTCACTTCCCGTCTTTTTGTAGGACTTTCCGCCGGTTGCAATCACGCATTTTTTTGCAAAATAATCTCCGTTTTTTGTCTCAATAACGAAGTTTTTTTCCGCTTTGCGAACCGCTCTTATACCGATTTCACATCTTATGTCAACGCCAAGTCGCTCGCATTCCATCAAAAGCACATCCCGGATGCTGCTCGCTTGTCCGCCTGCCGGATAATAGCCGCCGCGACGAACAATTCCGTACACTCCCAGCTCTTCAAAAAACTGCAGCGTTTCTGTAATTCCGAATTGTTTGATTGCAGGCAACACAAAGGCAGGACAAGCCCCGTGATAATAGTGTGAAATCACGGTCTCATCCTGCTGTCCTTCCCATTTGAAAAGTGCCTCGTTTGTATAATTACATTTTCCGTTTCCGGTCAGTAAAAGCTTTTTTCCGGGCTTATCCATATGCTCTAACACAAGCACACGCACATTTCCCCTTGCTGCCTGAATCGCAGCCATCAGCCCCGCTGCTCCGGCGCCGATAACAATCATCTCATAATTTGATTTCGGTTGTCGTAATTCCTTTTGCATAGTTTTTCCCTGTCACTGATCTGTGTCAGCTCGTATAGCTTTCCAAAAAAAGCAAGACTGCTTCTTCGGAATCAAAAAATTTTCCTTCTAATATTTCCAATTGTAATTTTTCCGGCAATAACCGGTACAAAATCCCAGTCTCCATATACAGCTTGCCGCCCGGCAACTCATGCACCTGCAAATAGCCATTTGATACTGTCAGGACATAAGTCGGCTCCTCAGGCATCTTAGAATTTGCCTCATAAATATAGCCGGCTTCCCGGGTCGTCGAATCATATGCCGTATCCCTAGTCTGCTTTGTTTGTTCGGTCTGTGTATCACTTGCCTGCTGATTCTGTAACGTTTGTTCCGGTTCTTCCAACGCCTTCGGCTCCGTTCGCACTTCATCGCCTGTCACCACCGGAATACAAAATATAAAAAACAGAACCAATGCGGTAAGTGTCCAATGCCATTTTCGATTTTGATATAATTTTGTTTGTTTGATATGCTTCCATGTATTCATTTTCTTCACCATGAATAGCATATCCCATATTTTTGAAATTATACAAAAAACAAACAAAAAAATTTCTTTTTATCATTTTATAACAAGTGCAACCGCTGACCGAGCGAAATCAACTTGCGACCACCGGGAAATGATAACAAATCTTCTTCATCCAAGCCCTTTAATACTAACATCAATACAAAATATACGGCTGCACCTACGATGATTCCTACGATGGTACTAATTGCGTTTATTTTTAACAATAACTGCAGTCCCATATAAACAACATATACAACAACACCCATAATCGCCGATGCCAATGCCGGAATCGCAACTGTTTTTTTCAGTTCCTGCCGATAGCCCATATAGCGATAAATGCCATAGCCGTTCAGCAAACACATTAACAGCGCAAAGAATGTATTTGCCCAGATAACTGCAAAAATATTCATATCTGCAAGATACATCAACGCAACGAGCAGTCCTGCCTGCAAAGCCAACGCAATCGCTGCATTGATTACCGGTACTTTCATGCGATTGATTCCCTGCAAAATACCGTTTGACAGTGTAGACAGCGAATAGAATACAACGGAAATCGCACCGACCTGCAGCATGCGGGCTGCCAAGTCTGAGCTGTCCTGAAACAGCAATTGCATCACAGGGGATGCCAAAACGCCTAACCCTACCACACAGGGAAACGCGATGACCATACTGAAATGTATCGCATTGGCTGTCTTTTTTTGTACCGAATCATAGTCTTTATTTGCAAAAGAAGCGGTAATCGCCGGAACACTTGCGGATACAACAGCGGATGCTATGGAAATCGGAACATTCACAAGCACTCTGTACTTTCCGCCAAACACACCCCAGAATACATGAATTTCATCTGCCGTGTATCCCTGTAGCACTGCTACATTCTTAAAAAGTGCCTGATCTACAATCGCACTCAGATTGTAAAGTGTCGTCGAGAGCAGCACCGGTATCACCGTCCAAATCAACACACGAAAGATCGTCCGATACGATTCCTGTGACACACCGCGCTCTCTGCGCATTTTCCGTTTCAGTACACGTTTGTAAACGGCAAATACGAATAAGACAAACAAAAGTCCTGCCAAGGCACCAAGTCCCGTTCCAAGCGTACCGCCGGCTGCACCGAAGGCTGCACTGTATTCTTTCTGATTTCCGAGTACCGCCCCCAGCTTTGCTCCGTATGAAAACAGATAATAGGCTGCAACAACACTCACAATTGCATTGATTATCTGTTCTACAATCTGTGAAACCGCACTCGGCATCATCGTTCCAAGCCCTTGGAAAAATCCTCGAATCACGCCCAAAATCGCAACAATAAACAAGGTCGGTGCCAAAACACGTAATGCAAAGACACAAAACGGTGTCTGCAAAAATTCTGCAAAATAGTCTGCGAAGAAAAATACGATCAATCCTGCCGCCAGACCGCTGAAAATGGCAAATCCCATTGCCGCCTTAAACACGCGGTAGGCATCCTTGACACGCCCCTGCGACATCCGCGCAGAGACCATCTTTGATACAGCAAGCGGCAAGCTGCAGGACGAAATCAGTAACAACAACGAATAGATTTCAAACGCCGTACTGTAATAGTCATTTCCTAAATCTCCTAAAATAGCCGTCAGTGGACTGCGATACAACAAACCGATAATTCGGCTCAAAATCGATGCAATTGCAAGAATTGACCCCTGTACCAAAAAGCTGGAATTATTTGATTGTCTATTTGCACCGGCCTTTTGCTGCACGGTTCTCCTCTGCATTTGATTTCTTTGCTCCATAATTACATTTATCCTTTTGTTTTTTCTTCCTACAGTCCGTTCTTTTTAAAGGTCTTTCCTATGAAACAAATTAACGTGCATTCCATGCATCCATCGTTTCATAGATACCAATATTATCTGCTGATTCGGTAGTTATCATACAAATACTTGTCTTTCCCGGATTCATAACGAGCTGATTTCCATTTCCGTCATAGAATATGGAGGGCGACTGCAAATCTGTTTTTTTCCATGTGATGTCAATGTATTGTCCATCCGTGAAGTAAATACCGGTACCGCTTCCGACCGTATCAAATTCCATACGTCCCTTATCATCAATGACTCTTCCCGGAACAAACTGGAAAATAACATTTTTAAATGCTAACTGTTCACCGTTTTCACCATCTACATGTTCTTTTTTATAGTGGAAACGCTTATATAATCCCTGTGCCTCATCGTATTCAAACCATGTTTTACTGTTCGGATAGCTCGTCTGCATGACCATCGCAGCTTTACCATTCAATTGTATCGGTTCTTCCCCATCCGAAAAAGCAAAATGTCCCTTGTAGCCGTCTGCATAGGTCGTGCGGTATCCTTTTTTCTCAATACCTGCAGCGATTCCGTCCGGTGTCGTAAATACATTGTGCGGTGCCGGGCGATCTGATGAACGATAATACATAACACTTTCGATTCCGCCATCCAGACCGTTCAGGTTTGCGATTGCATCACTATTCAAATAGCTTTTCGCATTGCTGGCCTGTCCGTAGTGTGCATAAATCGCATCATATTCCACTGCCAGATGCGCATAATACAAACGGCAGCTTCGCACGGAACCATACTTCGGCGCATCTGTATAATCATCAAAAATACCCATCAGACGTGTCAGTCCGCCTTCTACCAGACATTCATACAACACATCTGCCTGACTGATACCATACTGCGGCAACGCATCCGTTGTATTTCCAAACATCATCGCTAACGGGCGGTTCTTTGCAGCTTCCTCCGGAATCCACTCACCGGTCAGCAAGCTCTGTGCCTCACCTTCATGTGTGTTTACTTCTTCGACCGGTTCAGGCTCCGGCTCAGGTTCGGGCTCCGGTTCTACCGTCGGAACCGGCAATTCTACCACTTCCGGTTCTTCTATCATTTTTTCCTTACCGCATCCTACCGTAAGCAGACTGCTAATCAGGCAAAATGCCAGGATGGTTGTCAATCTTTTTGCTTTCGTTCCCCCAGAACATAATTTATGAAATACCGTAGTCATATATACTCCTCCTTTGTACTGCTAATTTGCAATCGGATGCACCTATCGCGTAATACCCAGCGCATCTAAAATCTCTCTTTGACGCTGTTCCATCACTTCGCGTTCGTCCTCTGTCTCATGGTCGTAGCCGAACAAATGCAACATGCTATGCAAAATCAAAAACGCGTATTCACGCTTTTCACTATGTTCATATAACTGTGCCTGTTCCTTCACTTTTTCGACACTCAGAACAATATCTCCCAACAACAGCTCACCGGTATCCGGATGAAAATTCTCCTCTATACAATCTTCTGCATGTGAAAAATCAGACGGAGACTCATACTGTTGCATCGGAAATGACAGCACATCCGTCGGACGGTCAATGTTTCGATGCATGCGATTAATCTCACATATTCCATCATTATCGACAAGTGTCAGATTCACTTCTGCTTCGTAAGGACACTGTTCCATATCACAGGCTGCCAGTATCACATCCTTTGCCACTGCCTCATAGTCAAACGGGAATGAAACAGATGTTTCTTCTTCTATATATATGGTCATACAAGCAGCTCCTCCTTTACCAGCGTTTCTCGAATCGTGAGAAATTGATTCATGGACAAACCGGAATTATCATACAGACCTTCTGCCGATTTTTCATTCATCGACTGATAAATCACGATATCCCGATTCCAACTGGATGAAAATGTCTCTTTATCCAAAAGATCAAATTTGGTCACTATCATATCTGCAATCTGCACAATCGCGCTCTCTATTGTGCTGGGAAGTTGATGTTCCCCATTGTATTCCTGTAAAATCGATACCAAACGCTCTGAAAAACAATTGTGCTGTGCGATTCGCACACCGTTCTCAACAAACGGTTCTCCCTCTAATTTACCGATGCGATAATAAAATCCGCCGGCACACGCCAGTTTTTCATCTGCACCGATACTTGCTGCCAGATGCGCAGCAACGTTAGAAGTTCGAATTGCATGCTCATAATCCACCGTCGAATAACGCATGATTTCTTTTCTCAAATGATAGCTCTCATTCATAATCGTATCCAGACTCACAGTCTCTGCCTGTACTTCCTGTTCGCACAGTCTGGGCAAAATCCGAAAAGTAGCCAACGTAATTCCACTGCATACAAGCGTCACCAACACCGTCACAAGAGATACCGTATGTATCATAAAATACTGACAGCAAACAGGTATCACCAGCGAAACACTACAAATCAAAATCGCCGTCCATAGCTGCAATTCTTTTTGTACATACAAGTCTACCAAAAACATACCTACGACTGCCAGCAACACATAGCACACTACCATGTATAGCTCCCGTTCCAAACAAATCGCCGGCAGAAGGCTAAAATATATCGCCATTGAACTTCCCAGTCTGTTTTTGAAAATGCCGTTGCTCAACACACTGATTGCCATAACCGGTGCTGTATACGCCGGCAGAAAAATACTGACACATGCTGCCAAAAGACAAATTATATAAATAAACACAATCATAGAGTAATCATTACTGATTCCTCTCGACAATCCGTCGTGCAATCGCTCATGTTCTAAGTACAGGCAAAAGCAAACCACATAGACGATACTGACAAACGCCCAGACAATCATATCATCCAGACGCGTATTCTTTAACAATCCGCAACATGCAGGAACAAAGATCGTAACCAGTAATAAAAGCACCATCTTGCAAAGACGTTTCATAGAAAAAGATGTTTCTGTCATGATTTTCTACCTCGCATCTTCTTTTCCTTTTGTTTTTCTTTCGCCTTCTCCTTTATCACCTGCTGATTCTCATAATCATCGTATGCTTTCACGATTTTTTGTACTAACGGATGTCTGACAACATCCTGGCTTGTCAATTCGCACACCGCGATTTCATCGACATTTTTCAACACGCGTAATGCCACATCCAGACCGCTTTTTGCACCCGGTGCAAGGTCTTTTTGCGATGCATCACCGGTGATGACGACCTTCGAGCCAAATCCGATACGTGTCAAAAACATCTTCATCTGCGCAGGCGTCGTATTTTGCGCCTCGTCTAAAATAATAAACGCGTTATCCAATGTACGACCGCGCATATAAGCTAACGGTGCCACCTCGATTAGACCTTTTTCCATATTTTTCGCAAAGCTCTCCGCCCCCATAATCTGATAGAGCGCATCATATAAAGGTCTTAGATACGGATCTATTTTGCTCTGCAAATCACCCGGCAAAAATCCCAGCTTTTCACCTGCTTCTATCGCCGGTCTCGTAAGTATGATACGTCCGACACTCTCATTTTTAAATGCCGTAATCGCCATCGCCATTGCCAGATATGTCTTTCCGGTTCCCGCAGGGCCCGTTCCGAATACAATCATCTGCTTGCGAATCGCGTCTACATATGCCTTTTGACCGAGTGTTTTCGGCTTGATTGGCTTGCCATTCGTCGTATGACAAATCAAGTCTCCATCGATTTCAACGATCGCAGATTCTTTTGACTCACGCGCCAGCTCCAAAACATAATCTACATTTTGCTCTGTAATCGTGTTTCCGCGCTGTGACAGCTTTACTAACTGTTCAAAAACATGCGAAGCGCTCTTAACGGCAGCAGGGTCGCCGAGCAGCTTCATCTGTCCGTCGCGCACGACCACTGTCACATTAAGAGCACGTTCAATCTTCTTCATATATTCATCAAACTGGCCAAACACATTCGCCATGTGTTCTGCCGGCAAATCAAATGCAAATTCTATCAATGCCATTTATCTATTATCCTTTTCTGTTATTCCTCAGTCGTAACAGCAGACCTGCGCGCGGGCGCATATTTCTTTATAGATATATCTGCTGTTATCGTTCCTCTGATCCTGGATTTTTTTTCAGTCGTTTCTATTTTAACATTTTTTACTATGATTGGAATACCCTTTTGTGTGAATTTTTCCAAAAATTGATTCCATTCCTCTGTCAGAATGGCTTCTGCCTGCGTTTCGGTGTAAATCTCATCCATATATTGATACGCTTTTTTCGTTGTTTTGTACAGAGAAACCGGCAAATAAAAATCCGGTAAAATCTCCAATTGGTGCTCTACGACTGTCGTTTCACACATTTCATAAGTCGTATGCTTCGGAAAAATCGGAATTTTCAAGTTGCCAAGCTGTAACGTATAAGTCGTAGACTGTTCGCCCGTATATATTTTTTTATGATAATTGCGTATAAGCTCTGACGCAAAGCTGCGGTATACCCTTCCTGTCACATCACCGTCTGCTACAATATAATTTTGCTTTGCGACTGCGCCTGTGTCATCCAAAATATCCAGACATCCGGATATTAAAACCGCACCCTTGGACACAACATCCCCTTTTTTCACCTGCGGCGTGCCGCTTCTCGTATAGATGGAAACGATTTGTGCATCTTCCTGTGCGGTCAAATCCCATGCGCCTTCGGATGGCAACTGCGCTCCGGTTTCTTCCTCCAAACGTTCTGTCAAATCAACGGTAAGCTTCGTCCCCTCCAGCTTTACAGAAGTCCATGCGATTTCTTCAAATTGACTGCGCAAAGCAGCTTCCACCGCTTCACAATCGATGTTTGCTTTTTTTGTTCCGAAACCGGTTTGCTTTGCCTCTAACCACGTTAAAATCATCGGTTCTGACAGGCGGCTCGTTCCGTTCACCTCGATTTTCCAAACATAGGCAGAACAGCGGCTGAGCAGAAAAATCACAAGCACAACGCCCAATGCAAACAGCTTGCGCTTCCGATACCGGTAAAACCAGAACGGAACACCGCATTTATTCAGAATCTCTACTTTTGTATACGTCTTTTTCAGCAAATCCTTCGATTCCCGAAAGCCGCGTAACGTGATACAAAATGTATATCCCATTTCCGCCGGATGCAAATTCCAAATCAGTATATTTCTTCGGACACATAGATTTAAAAAGCGCTCCGGCGATTTTCCCGTGATTTTTACCTGTAAAAAGCCCTGCATATACTTCAATAGAGAAAAAATCATCAGCACACCTCATAGCATATCTGACAAATTTGACCGACGATTTTCATTTCTTCATTTGTGTAATAATCTACTTTCAGGCGAGTACCGGACACTGCTACAATGCAGTCCTTTGTCCGTATCCGTATACAATCATCTTCATAGGATACAATCCCCTTATAGTTTTCTAAAACCAAAGAACGTCTGCCCGTAACAGTAACGATAACGATTCCGCACGAAACATCCTGCGGCAGTCCGAGTCCCTCTGACAGATGCTCCAGTCTCCTATATTGTTCTGTAGAATTGCTTTGTTTTTTATTCCATCTTTTTCTCATAATGCATTTTATGAAAAAAAAAGATATTTATTCTACCTGATTGCTAAACAGATGTAAAAAAACCATACCGTTATTACTTATGGTATGGTTCATTGTTTAATATTCGATAACTCCGGTAAATCTGTTCCAACAAAATCACCCGCATCAACTAATGCGGAAATGTCATTGCAGAAAAGCTAATCGCCTCATCTGCCCGTTTCATAACTGTCGGGTGCAGACCAAGCGAACCGCCAATGACAAATACTAAACTGCTTTTTCCGTTTAACGCAAGCTGTTCAAGCTGTCTCGCAAGCCCCGGTGAGTCCGGTGCCTTTCCCTCTATCGCCAGTGCAATCACATATTCCGTATCCTTAATATGCGACAACAAACGGTTTGCCTCTTTTTCTCTCACCTGCAAGCTCTCTGTCTGCGAGCAATGATCTGCTGTTTTTTCGTCAGCCACTTCGACGATTTGCAGTTTACAATACCGTGACAAACGCTTCTCATATTCTGCCACAGCATCCCGATAAAATTTTTCCTTTATTTTTCCAACACATACAATTTTTATGTTCATAGCACATTAAATATTGAGCTGTACCTGCATTTCTTCTTCCGCTTCCTGTCGGAATTCTTCTACCTGATCAGGATTTAAAATCGGAAGCTCTTCAATCGAATGCACGCCAAAACTCCGCAAAAATTCTTCTGTTGTTCCAAACAGCAACGGTTTACCCGGTGCATCCAGGCGACCCAGCTCCTGTATCAGATTATACTCAAGTAGCTTATTTACCGCATGGTCACAGGAAACGCCTCGAATTTTCTCTATTTCCACACGTGTAATCGGCTGCTTGTAGGCAATAATCGATAATGTCTCCAACAAGACATCCGTCAGCGCACGATGCTTCGGCTGTTTGGCAATTCGAATCAGATACTCATACATTTCCGGTTTTGTACACATCTGATACGCACCGTCCAGCTCCATAATCGCCATCCCACGTTCTGCATTTGCATAATCTTCAATCAGCTCATCCAACAATTGTTTTGTCTGTTTTTTATCTAATTCAATCGTTTCTGCAAGCTTTGACAGCTCTACAGACGCTCCCATTGTAAATAAAATCGATTCAATGATCGCTTTATATTTTTGATTGTCCATACACACTCCTACGCTGCAATCTGTGAGGTAATCTGAATATCATCAAAAATCGCCTCCTGCGTGATATTGATTGCACCCATTTTCATCAATTCCAATATCGCAAGAAATGTTACGATAATCTCCGTCTTACTCTTTGCCCCCTCCAGCAATCCGCGAAAGCTAAATCTTTTGTGGCATCTCGCATAATCCTGCAGAGAAGTCATACGGTCTTCCAATGAAATCTCTTCTTTTTGTATTTTTCCAAACTTCGAACGAATCGGGTCGATTTTATCGACCTGCTTTTTCATCATGGACTGGAAAATCTCATTCAGCTTGTCCAAAGTCAAGTCCGCTACCAGCTCATCCAGATTGATCGGTTCTTCGTAAGCAGCTACTTCTTCCGGAATCGTCGGCATTTTAAACAGTACCTTGCTGGCATCCATCTGACGGTCTTTCAATTCACCCGATATGTACTTATACATCTTGTATTCCAACAACTGCTGTACAAGCTGTGCTCTCGGGTCCTCCTGCTCTTCATCTTCCTCAGACGGAACTGCAGGAAGAAGCATTTTCGCTTTTATATCTAACAAGGTCGCAGCCATTACCATAAACTCGCTCATGACGTTCAAGTCCTGTCTTTGCATTTCCCGAATATACGCCATGTACTGATTGGTAATCTCTACAATCGGTATATCATAAATATTTACTTTATTCTTATCCAGTAAGTGAAGGAGCAAATCCAACGGTCCCTCAAAGGCTTGTAGTTTTACTGTCAAATCCATGCTTTTAACCCCTATATCTTGTGCCTATGTGTCCTAACCTATTCTATACGCTGTAGCATGAAATTGCAAGCACTTTCTACAAAAATTTGGAAGGCTTTAACACTACATATAACATTTCACTCCGATTAAAAATACGAATGTGAAACGTATGCGTGCCAAGTCCTCTGCTGACAAGTGCGGTTTGTCGTTCAAAGTCAAATCTCCCAAAGCTGTGTGCCGGAAACCATTCAAACTGCGGTGATATGATACTGCCAATCCCCGGTACACAGACCAGTCCTCCATGATAATGACCGGAAAGACTCAAATCTGTCCCCCACGCCATATACTCCGGTATATATTTCGGTGTATGAGCCAACAAAATATGATACCCCTCCGGTGTTATCTCACCGATACAATTCGCCAATTCATCCGATGCAAGCGGTGTCTCCACACCTTTTTTATAATACATCAACGGCAATTCCAATCCATGAATGTACAATTCATCGGTTCCGAGCATCAGCCTTTCCTGTTCGTTGTTTAGCACATGCACGCCGCACTGCAGCATCTTCTGTTTCAAGCGCTGATAGCTGTCGTAATTCGGATGTGTGGGCTGTTCCAAACGACTTTCATGATTTCCGTTTGCAAAATATACCGGTGCGATATTCACCAGCTCTTTTACAAGCATCTCTGCGACAAAAAAAAGCTCCGGCTTTGTATCTACAATCAAATCACCCGGCAACAAAATCGCCTGCGGCTGTTTTTCCCGAATCGCATGTAACAGTCGCTCGTTATTTTTTCCATAATTCCACAAATGTATATCCGAAAGAACGACCAGTCCATGTTCCTCTGTCAGCTTGTCCGTGCAAATTTCATACTGCGTACACTGAAATTTTCGCAGCTCCTGTATTTGCCAGACAACATAGAGAATGGCAATGCCCAGTAGCACGACGATTACTTTTAGCATTGATTTTCAACCTTTCGTTACTATATTTTTATTATTATATTTTTATTACTACGTTTTCGTTATCATATCTTTCTGCACAAATCTTTCATAAAATTTCCTTGCCACTCGTAAACTAATACAAAGCATGTAAGGACTCGAAAAAAATGTCTGCACCTATTATAAAGCACAAAAATTGTAAGCACAACGTTTGTTTTCTGTTTCTCCTTTCAGCGATGCTTCTATTCCACAGCTTCGCTCCTTTGCGTGTCGCATTTGCAACAAGCACAGCCTCCAGCCGAAATGTACAAAGAGATACCGCGCTTAGCCCGTCATCCACAGATGACAGCTTAGAAACCTCTGCAAAATCAGCAATTCTGATAGAAGCTCAGACCGGCACGGTCATTTTTGAGAAGAATGCCGACGAACGATTACGTCCGGCAAGCGTCACAAAAATCATGACACTTCTTCTCATTTTTGAAGCACTGGAAAAACAGCAGTTTCAATTGCAAGACCTCGTCACCGTCTCTGAGCATGCTGCAAGCATGGGTGGCTCTCAGGTCTTTTTAGAACCCGGCGAGACACAAAGTGTCGATGATATGATTAAATGCATCAGTATCGCCAGCGCAAATGATGCAAGTGTCGCAATGGCTGAATTTGTCGCCGGTTCCGAAACCGCCTTTGTCGATCAAATGAATATCAAAGCACAGGCACTCGGCATGAAAAATACCACCTTTAAAAATTGTTGTGGCTTGGAAGCAGACGGACACCTGACGACCGCCCGTGATATTGCACTCATGTCACGGGAATTACTCACAAAGCATCCGCAAATCCGTGATTATTGTACCATCTGGCAAGATTCCATCACACATGAAACAAAACGCGGCAGCAGTGAATTCGGTCTGACAAACACAAATAAATTTCTCAAGCAGTACCCTTATGCGACCGGACTAAAAACCGGATATACCTCTCTGGCAAAATACTGTATCAGTGCCTCTGCTGCAAAAGATTCACTGGAATTAATCACTGTTCTGATGGCAGAACCGGATATTTCTTCTCGTGTCAATGATTTGCAGCGCTTTATGGACTATGGTTTTTCACGCTGTGCACTCTATGAAGATGCCAATACCGACCCACTCCCCAAGCTTTCCGTCTCTCACGGAGCATCAGAATCCGTAGCGCTCAGCTATGAGGGAAGCATGAAATATCTGGATGTAAACGGTCGTGACTTATCCTCTGTCCAAAAAGAGCTCTCGCTTCCCGACTCCATCGAAGCACCGGTTCAAAAGGGTGACATCGTAGGAAAAGCAATCTATACCTGCAATGACACGGTACTCGGCACAGTCAACATCCGCGCCCAGGAGTCCGTCGAGCGGGCAAACTTTATGCATTACCTGCAGCTTTTGACCAGGCAGTTGTTCCACAATAGCTGTTATTCTATCTATGGTTTATAATAACGGCGCCAGCAAGCGCAACGCTGCCTGTGCCATTCGTGCAACCAACGGATATTTACGCTGACAGTCGGCATACGTGATTTCTCGCGATACATCGAATGTGGTCATCATATCTTCATACACCTGCGTGACCGAGGGCGTCTGATACAAAAAGACCCCACATTCAAAATGAAGATACAGGCTTCGATAATCCAGATTAATCGTACCGACTGTCGCATATTGATCATCGCACACAAAGCATTTTGAATGTAAAAATCCCGGCGTATATTCATAGATTCGCACGCCCTTTTTTAACAGGCGCGCATAATGAGACCGCGTCAATTGATAGACCAATTTTTTATCCGGTATTCCGGGCGTTACGATTCTCACATCCACACCGGATTTCGCTGCATTACACAACGCGACAATCATTTCCTGATCCGGTATCAGATATGGCGTAAAAATATAAATATACTTCGTCGCACGGTTTATCATATTCAGGTAAACATTTTCGCCAACATTCTCATCATCTAAGGGCGTATCACTATAGGGCTGCACATACCCCTTTGACTCTATTTGTTCCATCTGCGACAACGGAATCATATATCGTGTATAATCTGAATTTCCGCCTACAATAAAGTCCCACATTTCCAAGAACATCACTGTAAAGCTTCGCACCGCAGCCCCCTGAAGCCGTATCCCGCAGTCTTTCCAATATCCAAAGCGCACAATGCGATTGATGTATTCGTCTGCAATATTTGCACCGCCGGTGTAACCAACTTTTCCGTCAACAACCATTAGTTTGCGATGATCGCGATGGTTCATTATGATGGCTAAGATCGGTCTGGCAGGATTAAATGCCGCACATTTGATTCCTTCTTTTTGCAGTTTACGATAAAAGTGCGGACGCATCGTACTAATACACCCAAAGTCATCATAAATCAACCGCACATCGATTCCTGCATGTGCCTTTTTTATCAATTCTGCGACAAGTGCATCATACATTTCTCCTTCATCCCAGATGAAATACTCTAAAAAAATAAATTTTTCTGCTTTTTTTATATCTTCTAACATCACCGGAAACATTTCTTCTCCGCACCTATAGTATGTGCTATCGGTATGCCCGTAAATCGGCTGTCCGGATGCACGCCATATATAGTCCGACTGACTCGCCGCCTGCGGATGCTGTGTGCGCAAACGTTCTGTCACTTCCGGCTGTTCCTGTAAATAAGGTTCGATTTTTTTATTCACAGCGTCCATCCGCCGTCTCGTAGCACGTGTCAACCCCGGTCTGCCAAAAATCAGATAAACCGGAACTCCTACGATGGGAACCATCATAATAAAAAACACCCACGAAAGATGAAAAGACGGATTGTTCCAACGTGTAATCACATAAAATGCTAATACAATAGCAGTCAGATTAATCAGCGCAGAGACTGCATGATAACGCGCACTGACATCCACCAGAAACCAAACAATCCAAGCGATTTGCGCTACGATCATCATTCCGGTAATAAAAAGCCTACCCGTCAGAAATTTCAGTATTCGTTTCATTCGGCATCCTCCTTTTGTATCTATTCCCTGACATTTCCTGATATTTTTATGACATCTCCATTATGTCATATCAATTCTGAAAAATCAAAAATCCCCCATCCGTTTTTGCCTTTTCTTCTCTGCAATTTACTATATAAGAACAGCTTCATTTCCGCCGGTGAAAACTCCGGATATAGCTCACCTAATATCGCCAGTCCGCCGCTCACGACGGCAGTTGCCATCGAACTTCCGCTTTTACTCACATAGTTGCCAAGCGTACTGCAACTGACAATATGCGTACCCGGTGCCAAAATTTCCGGTTTTGTCACGCAGCCTGCCGTCGGGCCTTTTCCGCTATAGCCCAGATGCATCGAACCTCTCAACAGTATTTGTTCCTCGTCATCCATGCTTCCTACCGTAATCAATTCCGGTATCGTCCCCGGAACCGTCACAGATGACTTTGCCGGACCATTATTTCCGGACGCTGCCACCACACAGATTCCGGCATCCCACAGCCTTCGAATCGCATCTACAAATGCAGCCTGTTCACGTCTTCTGGTTTGCGGCAACATGCCTATCGATATATTTAAAAAACGAATATTTAAGCGTTTCTGATTCTTTAAAAGCCATTCTACCGCACGTATAACAGTCGCGATATCCCCATTTCCCATCACATCCAGCACTTTTAATATCACAAACTTGCATTCCGGTGCCATACCGGTATATTTCCCTTTGCTCTGCACACCACTTCCGCCTATGATACCCGCCAAGTGCGTTCCATGTCCATTATCGTCATACAAGCCCTGTCTGCCATTTACAAAATCTTTAAAAATAACAATTCGTCCCCGAAAATCATTGTGCAACGCGATTCCGGTATCCAATATTGCAACAACTGAATCTTTGCCATAAATTCCTTCCCCATGTGGCAATTGTGCATGAACCAATGTCCTTACCCGTTCCATTTACGTTGATCCATTCTGTTTATTGCTAATATATGCAGAAATAAATCATTTCGCAACACGGTCTTTCCTATGAAAAACAAAAGAGGAGAAACCGGCTTTACCAATTTCCCCTCTTGTAACATCTGATCCGTATCGAATGTAACTCTTGAATATCAGTCTGTGAACCGCATCTTATTTCTCGGTATCAGCTACATCCTTCATAGAAAAACTCATACGACCCATCTTGTCTTTGCCCATGCACTTCACGGTCACTTTATCTCCAAGTGTCAGCACATCTTCTACACGGTTGATACGCTCTTTCGCAATCTTGGAAATGTGTACCATTCCTTCTTTTCCGGGCGCAAACTCGACAAACGCACCAAACTCCTTAATGCTTACTACAACACCCTTGAAAATCTGTCCTTCTTCAAAATCAGTTGTAATAATCTGAATCATGTTAATCGCTTTATCCATCATGGCAGCGTCTGTACCACATACAGATACTGCACCGTCATCTGTAATGTCAATCTTTACGCCGGTACGCTCAATAATCTCATTGATTGTCTTTCCGCGCTGTCCAACCACATCACCGATCTTCTGAGGATCAATCTGAATCTGGATAATCTTCGGTGCATATTCGCCAACTTCCTTACGAGGCTCTGCAATCGCTTTTGACATACAGTTGTCCATAATGAAGAAACGCGCCTCACGACATCTTGCAATTGCACCTTCTACGATTTCACGGGTCAGACCGTGAATCTTGATATCCATCTGGATTGCTGTGATTCCTTCTTTTGTACCTGTTACCTTAAAGTCCATGTCTCCGAAGAAATCTTCCAGACCCTGAATATCAGTCAACAATACAAAATCATCATCGGTATCACCGGTCACAAGACCACATGAAATTCCGGCTACCATTGCTTTCAACGGAACACCGGCTGCCATCAATGACATACAAGATGCACAAGTAGATGCCATCGAGGTAGAACCATTTGACTCAAAGGTCTCAGACACTGCACGGATTGCATACGGGAATTCTTCCTCTGAAGGAAGCACCGGAATCAATGCACGCTCTGCCAACGCGCCATGACCAATCTCACGACGTCCCGGTCCGCGAGATACTTTTGTCTCACCAACAGAATATGCCGGGAAATTGTACTGATGCATATAACGCTTTGTCGTAATATTGTTATCCAGACCATCTACCTTCTGTACTTCAGAAAGCGGAGCCAGTGTAACGATATCACAAATCTGTGTCTGTCCACGTGTAAACATTGCAGAACCGTGTACACGAGGAATCAAATCTATCTCAGCCGCCAACGGACGAATCTGATCTAATGCACGACCATCCGGACGCTTGTGATCCTTTAAAATCATCTTGCGGACAGTCTTCTTCTGATACTGGTAAATCGCCTCACCAAGCACAGCCATCCACTCTTCATTTTCTGCAAATGCAGCTTCCAGCTTTTCGGTAATCTGGCGAATATTTTCTTCACGAACCTGCTTTACGTCAGTGAATACAGCCTCTTCCATCTCAGCAGGCGGAACAATCTTTTTGATCTCCTCAAACAATTCTTCCGGAATCGCACAACTGGTGTATGCATGCTTTTCTTTGCCGACTTCAGCTACGATCTGATTGATAAATGCAATGATTGTCTGGTTGATATCATGTGCCATGTAGATTGCTTCCAGCATTTTTGCTTCCGGAACCACATTTGCTCCCGCCTCAATCATGATCACTTTCTCAGAGGTAGATGCAACGGTCAACATCAAATCACCGTTATCCCACTGCTCCTGAGAAGGGTTCACAATCAGTTCACCATCCACCATACCGATCTGTGTCATCGCACAAGGACCGTCAAACGGAATATCAGAGATGCAAGTCGCAATCGCTGCTCCTAACATCGCTACGATCTCTGGTCTGCACTCAGGATCTACGCTCATAACCATATTGTTTAAAGTCACATCATTGCGATAATCCTTCGGGAATAACGGACGCATCGGACGGTCGATAACACGAGAAGTCAGAATCGCATTCTCAGATGCTTTTCCTTCACGCTTGTTAAATCCTCCGGGAATCTTTCCTACTGCATACATTTTTTCTTCATATTCCACGCTCAGCGGGAAAAAGTCAATGCCATCACGGGGCTTTTCAGATGCAGTCGCAGTCGATAATACAGTAGTATCACCATATTTCATTAATGCTGCTCCGTTTGCCTGCGCTGCCACTCTGCCGATATCTACCGTCAAAGTCTTGCCACCGAGTTCAATCGAATAACTCTTGTACATACGTTTTTCTCCTTATCCATTTTTTGTTTGATATCATTTGATAAAAACAGATGCTCCCGAAACTACTGAAAAGAACACCCGCGTATCGTGATGTCATTTTCAGTGGTCTCGGAATCCGCATCTGCCTGCGTCGTTTAATAACTGAAAATAGAGCGGAGAAGCTCCGCCCTATTTTGGAGTCATTATTTTCTTAAGCCTAAACGCTCAATCAGAGAACGATAACGTGCGATATCTTTCTCCTTTAAGTAAGCCAGTAAACGACGTCTCTGACCTACCATCTTCAACAGACCTCTACGAGAATGATGATCCTTTGCATGTACCTTTAAATGCTCGTTCAACTCATTGATACGAGTGGTCAGTAATGCAATCTGAACCTCCGGTGAACCGGTATCTGTAGGGTTTTTGCCATACTCAGCGATGATCGCTGCCTTCTTGTCTGCTGCTAACATATTTTTGTCCTCCTTAAATTTGAATCGCCGGATATTCAGTAAATGGTCGGAGTGTCCACAAACCGAATAAGTGGCTGTTTTTTCATACCTTGATAATATATCATAAGGAAAAAATAAATGCAACGTTTTTCTAAGGAAATACTATGACAATTCAAGATTATTTATTCTGATTCATATCCCAAATATATAGCATGATTGCTTATCTTTTCTAAAGACTCATTCATATCCTGAAAGTCTAATAACACGATATGATTTTTGTTATGTATCACATACCCCGCTCTCGTGCTGTCCTTAGAAAACAATTCAAATATTTCAAAGGTATGATTTGAATGAACTTCTTTCATAACGCCACTATCCAGAATTTCATATTGATTGTACACAGTAAATTCCTGATTTTTTAGTACCATATAGATATTTTTATTATCCGGTTCATTTCCTGCGCTGTATGTGCCATCCAAGCCATAAGATAATGTTTTATAAAATCCAAACCCAATTAGCAATAATATGGGTATCAGTAGCAATAAAATGATTCTATATATTTTTTTCTTTGTCATATGAAACCTCGAACCACCATCAGCCGGTTGATTATCTGCTCGCCAAATCATCTCTCTAACATCCTATAAAAGAAAATACATCCTCCAACATTACATATCGATAAAATTACACCTATCATTTTGGGTACTTCATCTAAGAAAAATGCAATCATCAGATAAAATAATACATTTACCAATGCCAGCCCCAACGCTACGATTACTGATTTTTTACCATAAATGTCATCATCACGATGCAGTAATCGCCAAAATATCAATAGTCCCATTGGATTATAAACAAATGTAAATATGGATATCATACGATATAGCTTACCTACTGCAAATAATGCAGCCAAAATATATACAACGTTTACGATTCCTAAAAATACCGGATAAAATTTTATATGTTTCATACTATCATCCCTCATCTCATGAACACCCAAACATCCTCATTCATGCAAGCATTATGCGTTTTCCTATATGCTCATGACTAAACTGTTACTAACAAAATACTAAGAAACAACCATATGATATAGCATTTCTGATAACGAATATTTGCTACTACA
>JAGAOE010000172.1 GCA_017623885.1 Eubacterium sp.
GACAATATGCTTCTCATTATAGGTGGTGAAGGTTCCGGAAAACGAGCGTTCGCAAAATCACGCGGCTACACGGATGCAGACATGGCAGACGCAGTCCTAGATGACCGTCCCGTTCTCTTTCATTTGGAACAACTCGTATTTCAAGCACCGGAAAATGCTGATTCGCTGTTTCAGGCATTCTCAAAAAAAGAGGTCGTGATTTGCAATGAAGTCGGCAGCGGTATCATTCCGACGGATGAGACCGAGCGCAAAGGACGCGAGGCAACCGGTCGACTCTGTATCCTGCTCGCCCGTGAAGCAGACTGTGTCGTTCGCATGGTCAGCGGTATTCCGATGGTCATCAAAGGTACACTTTCATGAAATCGGACATGCACATCACGCTGATTCGTCATGGAATGACGGTCGGCAATCTGACACACCGTTATATCGGCAGTACGGATGAACCACTCGCCCCGGAAGGAATCGAACAGCTTTCTCTGCGCGGTGTCAACACGCATGTTCATACGGTCTATGTCACACCGCTTCAGCGCACCAAGCAAAGTGCTTCCATTCTTTTTCCGAATGCCCGCCAAATCATTATTCCGGATTTTCGTGAGATGGATTTCGGCGATTTCGAAGGGCGTAACTACCTGGAAATGGAAACAGACAGCGCCTATCGCGCATGGGTAGACAGCGGTTGTCTGATGCCTTGTCCGAACGGTGAGCGTCGCGCTGACTTTTCCAAACGTGTCTGCGACGCTTTCCTAAATGTCGTCGCACAGGCTCGCAAAAACAAAGAGACAACTCTCACATTCGTCGTACACGACGGCACCATTATGGCTTTGATGGAGCGATTTGCACTTCCGCATCGGGACTACTATGATTATTCCGTTAAAAACGGTGCCGGGTATCATTGCGACCTCGTCTATGACAGTCAGGGAGAATTCTATTTACTATGTAAAGACCATGCCGAAAAGCACACTTCCATATAACACAGTTTTCCTATGAAACAAAAAGCAGTTATGCACCTTGATTTAGAAAAAATCTTAGTGACATAACTGCCTTTTTTCACGTTCTAAACGCTTACACTTTCAATTTCAATTCCATTACATATTTGACTCTTCGGCAACGTGATAATCACGAATCATTGCTAACGTCGGAAGAACATTTCCGTCATAATCAAACAATGCCTGATTTGCCCATTCGTTGCCACAAGGGCCGGGGTCGTTCATATATTCCAGCGATGCAGGTGTCGCCCATCCACTGCCCGCTACAGGAATCCATGCCGGTTCCCACCAGAAGAACCCACGCGCCCGGTGATCCGTCACCGTTTCCATGCGCTGCAGCAATGTTTTCATAAAATCACACTGCCCCTCTTTTGTCATCGGAAACTCTATCTTTTCCACTAATGACGGCTTGGTCGCATAACCTTTGCGCTCATGATCTGCAAGCTTTTCATAAGACTGATAGCTCTCCATCGTAAAGCCCATCGATACTTCCGCTATCACTAAATCTTTTTGATAACGACTCGCAATATCATTCATATTCGCAATCAACTGATCCATATTTCCGTGCCAGAACGGATAGTAAGACAAACCAATCAAGTCAAAGTCTTCGCCACGTTCCACATAATGGTCAAACCAGCGTCTATACAATTCATTGTTTCCACCATTATCCAAATGAATCATAATCGGAATCTCTGCTTTCACCTCACGAACAGCGCGAATACCTGCACTTACGAATGCAGCAATATTGTCGTATTCACAAATTCCGGCATCCACATCCAGCCGTCCTTCCGGCCACAGCAAACCATTCGACAGCTCATTTCCGACCTGTACCATCGTCACACGAACACCTTCCTGCAAAAACAGCTCCAGTGTCTCTCGTGTGAAATCGTATACTGCCTGTGTGAGCCTTTGCGCATCCATATGCGCCCACGCCTTCGGCTTTATCTGCTTTCCGGGATCTGTCCAAAAATCACTGTAATGAAAATTCAACAAAACTCCAAAGCCTTTTTCCGTCGCACGCTTTGCGATTTCGAGCGTGGTCGGCACATCATTTTCTCCTGCACCGTATGACTCCCCGGACGTTCCCCGGGGGTCATTCCAAATGCGCAGACGAATCGTGTCCACATCATAATCTTTCATGATATCTAAAACATCACGTTCGATTCCACCGTCAAAGTATTTTGCACCGAGGCGCTCTAATTCCAACAATGTCGAGAGATCCATTCCTTTTATAAATTTCATGTTATCTCTCCTGTTTCTTAGTCGAAATCAAATTTGGTAATACGCTCGTGCATTGCGCCATAGCGGAAACGTACCATTTCATTTTTTTCTAATACGTCTTTTTCGTTTCCACGATACTGGCAACGAATGCAGCTATAAATACCTGTATCCTTATCATAAAACATATCGATATCCAGATCTCTCATAAAGCATGAAGGACATCTGAAATTTAATTTGCCTTTTGCAAGTTGAGCCATGTCGCAAATACCTCCTTGTCTGAGATTGTCTTCTTATATCCAAGCTTGAACATCGGTGAGAATGCATAACCTTCCTGAATGTAGCCTTCTGCTCCACCGGTCTGTGTCAATGATACTGCTGTCTCGATCGCAGGAATCACTGCGCTGACAGCGGTTGCGTCTGCCAGTTTTTCCTCGCGGCACTTGTACTCATATGTAATGGTCTTTTCTTCAGAACCTTCACACTTCAAAGTAATTCCGGTCATATCCTCCGGATACTCTGTTGTTCCGTAGCATGCCACCATATACTCATCTAATGTCACCTGTGCATTCGGATCGCTCATCTCTAAAATGGTTCGCTCGATCTTGATGTTGGAAGATCCTTCTTCGAAGTACTCTTTTGTCTGAAGTTTTACAGTCAATCCGTTAAACTCAATCGTCACCGGATCAAGTGTCAGCACACGTGTCGTTCCTTCCTGTGAGAAATGTGCGTGTGTCGGGCACAGACATAAATCGACTTCTTCACCGTTGTAGCATAATTTTGCACTGCGAACAGTTCCTTCTCCTGCATAGTGTGTGAAATAACCTGCACGATATTTTTCCTGAATCAGGAACGGATAAGAAGCATCCTGTACATGCTTGGTTCCGATACCTACCGGCCACTCTAATTTTGCTGCGTACGGACGTAAGTCTACAATCGCACCACCCTGGTCCATATTTACACAAGCTCTCATGAACGGGTCACAATACCAGAACAACTGCTTGTCAGATCCGTATAAAATATCTCTCCAAAGTGCACATTCCGGCTCTGTATAGCGTTTTTCTTTTGTCACGCCCTTCTTTTCTCTATAGTAATCAGCAAACTCTGACATCGTCATGTCTAAAAGTTTACCTTCTTTTTTCAACTGTCCGTAATATGCGCAGCCATCCGTGTATGACTTGAGCAACAATTCATACGGCTGCTCCCAGCGTCCCATCTTGTTCATCCAGCCGGGTCCTACGAACATCATGTTGTATGCATAACCATTATTGTATTTTTCCAAATCGCGAGACTGATCAATCAAATTGTACAGATACGGATACTCCCATGTCTTTGTATCATAAATCATACCGCGCAATACATTCTGCGGATGTGTTCCGAAGTTTGAACCATTACCGTCATAGCATGCAATCAAGTCACGAGACAAATGCGGGATCGCTACGATACCTGAATCCTCTGCTTCATTTGCAGCCGGTGCATGTGTGTTCTGCTTTGACGGAATCCAAGGTGCCCAAGGGCCGCCGTCAAACAATGTATACCATGAATTGTTACAGGTATGATATGCCTTCGGTCCTTCCTCCCAGCATGTCGCAACTGCACATTTTACACTCGGATATGTCTCCTTAATGTAATTTGTCAAATCTGCATCCATGTAGTAAGAACCGGTTGACTCCGGATAGAAACCGAATTTCTCATAGAATTTTGAGAACACGTCATCTACGATCGTCTTTTTGTCTTCCATAGAGAACATCCAGATACAGAAATCTTTTGTCTTATATTTCTCACGGAACTCCTCGCAGGGCAGTCCAAGCAAAGATAATGCAATCTCATCTCCGTACTTCTCATGATCATGCTTCGCAATCTCTACTGCCTCATCATTAAACAATGCTGCATAGGTCATCTGAATCGTAACTTTCAGACCATGCTCATGTGCCAGTCTCTGCTGTGTTTTGAAAATATCCAAAGACTCTGTAATCAGCGCCTTGTCTCCGATATCCTCTTCTTTTCCCTGTCCCGTCACTGTCGCAGAATATTCCGGCACCATCTCCGGTCTGTGAATGACATTCAAAATCATAGGTTCCATAGATAAATACTCCTCCTTTTGCGTTGTATATATTATTACCGGTAATTATTCAGCACCTGCAC
>JAGAOE010000173.1 GCA_017623885.1 Eubacterium sp.
CCAACTTCGCGCTTCAGGGCATCCAGTTTTCCGATTTCATCAGAGAATACACCCTCATTTACTTCTACCATAACAGTCAGAACATCTGCGTTGTTCTCGCGGTCTACAACCATCAAATAGTGATTTGAAATATCGCCGCCCATAGACAACAATACAGTCTCTACCTGAGTCGGGAATACGTTGACACCACGAATTACCTTCATATCGTCGGTACGTCCCTTGAACTTGCTGATACGAGGAGTGGTTCTTCCGCATTCACAAGGACTATGATCGATACTGGTCAAATCTTTTGTACGATAACGTAACAACGGCATTCCTTCTTTATCAAGCGTTGTAAATACCAGCTCGCCTAATTCGCCGTCTGCCAATGCTTCATGCGTAACCGGATCTAATACTTCCGGATAGAAGAAATCGTGCTGAATATGTAAGCCCTTGTGATGCTGGCAATCCTGCGCCACACCCGGTCCGGTAATCTCACATAAGCCGTAAATATCGAAGCACTCGATTCCGAGCATATCTTCTATTTTCTTACGCATCTCTTCTGTCCAAGGTTCTGCACCATGAATACCTACTTTTAACTTCATTGCATCCTGTTTTCCGGCTGCCACAATTGACTCTGCCAGATTTAATGCATAAGAAGGGGTACACATCAGAGCTGTCGCACCCAAATCCTCCATCACCATTAACTGACGCTGCGTATTTCCTGCCGACATCGGAATCGCCAGCGATCCCAAACGCTGCGCACCGAAATCAGCACCTAATCCTCCGGTAAACAAACCGTATCCATAGCACACATGAATAATGTCTTCTTTTGTAACACCTGCCATCATCATGCATCGACCGATACTTTCAGCCCAAACTTCTACGTCTTTTTTCGTATATCCGACAATTGTTAATTTTCCGGTCGTTCCGGAAGTACCCTGTACACGAACAATCTCTGATTTTGGAGCTGCCCACAGACCTGACGGATAATTTTCTCTCAAATCATCTTTTGTTGTAAAGGGAAGCTTTACAATGTCCTCGATGCCTTTGATATCACCGGGTTCTACACCCAGTGCTTTCATTTTCTTTGTGTAAAACGGAACGTTTTCGTAGCAGCGCTTTACAACCTTTTTCAACTTTTCACCTTGAAGTACAGCCATCTCGTCTGCACTCATACATTCAAATTCAGGTGTTAAAATCATTTCCTCATGTGCCATTTTTGTTCTCCTTTTTTTAGCCGTTATATCCTGCATCAAATGCAGCTTTATTTACTTCGATTGTTTTCGGTGGAACGGTATGTTCAATGACGCTATACCACTGCTCTTTCGTGAAATCCATATACTTGGCAGCAAGCCCCAGAACAACCAGATTTGACACTTTGGAATTTCCTAATTTTTTTGCTTCTTCTGTCGCATTTACAGAATAAACCGTTACTTCATTTTCCAGATTTTCTAATATATTTTCCGGATACTGCGCAGCTCCGATAATTACCGGCATCGGATCGATACGCCAATCATTGGCAATCAGTACACCGTCTTCCTTTAAAAAGTGACGATAACGAAGTGCCTCCAAACGCTCGAACGCAATGATTACATCTGCCTGTCCTTCCTCTACGATCGGCTCTGCCACTTCCTTTCCGTAACGAACATATGTTACTACGCTTCCTCCGCGCTGTGACATACCATGTACCTCAGAAATCTTTACCTCAAAACCGTTTTCAATCGCAAGTCCGCCTAATATACGGCTGGTGAGCAGCGTGCCCTGTCCTCCTACACCGACAATCATTATACTCTTTGTCTCGCTCATCCTACTCACCTACTTTCTCAATTGCATCAAATTTACATAACTGTTCACACAGTCCGCATCCGGTACACATCGTATCATCAATACGAACCGTGCCGTCAGCCTGCTTACTAATCGCGGGACAACCGGGCTTTAAGCATGCGCCACATTTCTTACATTTGTCAGAAAGTGAAACATATACCGGTTTTTTACGCTTATCTAATAATACACAAGGTGTTTTTGTAATGATGACATGAATCTCATCACTTGCATTTGCTTCCTTGATTGCAGCTTCTAACGTAACGATATCAAATGCATTGATTTCCTGTACATGCTTTACGCCGAGCGCTTCACACAGCTTCGGAATATTGACCGCATTCGTCTCTTCTTTCTGCAAGGTCCATCCGGTCGCAGCATGATCCTGATGTCCGGTCATACCTGTCGTCGAATTGTCTAAAATAATGACGGTTCCGGTCGACTTGTTGTAAACCATATTCATCAATGAATTGACACCTGTATGTAAAAATGTTGAATCACCGATTACGGCAACCCAATTTTTCTTAAATTCTTTTCCTGCTGCTTTTTCGATACCGTGCATACTGCTGATACTTGCGCCCATACAAATCGTAGAATCAACAACAGCCAGCGGTGCAACTGCGCCAAGCGTATAACATCCGATATCTCCGGCTGCATGAATACCTAATTTTTTCAGCACATAATATACACTTCTGTGCGGGCATCCGGGGCAAAGAATCGGCGGACGATTCGGCACCTCTGCAGGTGCTTTGCATTCTACCTTTTCTCCTAAAATCGCTTCGCGGAGCATATTTGCACTGTACTCGCCTAACAAAGTAAATAACTCTTTTCCTTTACATGCGATACCCATTGCACGTACCTGTGTCTCAATCACCGGATCTAATTCTTCTATAATATAGAGTTCATCTACCTGCGCAGCAAACTCCTGAATCATCTGTGCCGGTAACGGATTTACCATACCAAGCTTTAAAACAGACGCGTTCGGTAATGCTTCACGTACATACTGGTAAGGAATACCACTGGTAATAAATCCGATGGAAGTGTCTCCCATTTCCACTTTATTGATGCCAAAATCGCAGCCGTCCTCTGCCA
>JAGAOE010000174.1 GCA_017623885.1 Eubacterium sp.
CTTAGGCGCTGTATTTTAGCGCCTTACGTACCATTACGAGACGAGGGTAGCGCAAGCGTATCTGCGGTGGTTTGGTGATGTTACACAGCTTCGATAAAGAAACTTGGAGTTTCGCAATTATCTATTAAAATGTTACGCACTTAAAGGCATGCATCTGTTTTAACTTATGTATATCTTTGCTATTCTATCACAAATCATTTTTCGCGGCAATGCATTTTCTATAGAATTCCTATTATACAAGACCGCCGACTTGTCGCTTGACGCTTCAAAAAAATAAGTCTATACTGTATCACAATACAACTTAACTCGCGTTAAGTCTATCCACTAACTAAGAAAGGGGCGTCAGGAAATACCTGACAAAAAAACTATGAGCACCTTAAAACTTTCCCTGCTCACGGATCTTTATGAATTGACCATGATGCAGGGCTATTTTAAAAATCAGAATCACGATGTCGTTGTATTCGATGCATTTTATCGCAGCAATCCGTGCGGCGGTGGTTATTCCATCTGCGCCGGTCTGGAACAGTTGATTGACTATGTAAAACGTTTACAGTTTGACGAAGACGACATTTGTTATCTGCGCTCACTCAATATCTTTGACGAAGATTTTCTGGCGTATTTAAAAGACTTTCGTTTTAGCGGTGATATATATGCAGTTCCGGAAGGCACACTGATTTTCCCGCGCGAGCCGCTTGTAAAAATCATTGCACCCATTATGGAAGCGCAGCTAATGGAGACTGCGATTCTCAATATTATCAATCACCAGAGTCTGATTGCGACCAAAGCAGCACGTGTCTGCTACGCAGCCAAAGGCGATGGTGTCATGGAATTTGGTCTGCGCCGTGCACAGGGACCTGATGCCGGCACATACGGCGCAAGAGCTGCAGTCATCGGTGGCTGCAAAGGCACCTCAAACGTGCTCGCCGGTCAGTTGTTTGACATTCCGGTGCTCGGCACCCATGCACATAGCTGGATTATGAGTTTCCCGGATGAGTACACTGCATTCAAAGCCTATGCCGATCTTTATCCGAATGCATGCATTCTGTTAGTAGATACCTACGACACCTTAAAATCCGGTTTACCCAATGCCATCCGCGTCTTCACCGAAATGCGTGAAGCCGGTATTCCGCTCACTTATTACGGCATTCGTATGGACAGCGGAGACCTCGCTTATCTTTCGAAAAAAGTGCGGAAAATGTTAGATGACGCCGGATTCACAGATGCAGTCATTTCTGCGTCCAACGATTTGGACGAATATCTAATTCAGTCATTAAAGCTGCAAGGTGCTACCATTACCTCTTGGGGAGTCGGCACAAATCTGATTACCGCCAAGGACAACCCTGCATTCGGCGGTGTCTACAAGCTGGCAGCTATTCAGGACGAGAACGGCTACTTTGTACCGAAGATTAAACTGTCGGAAAACACAGAAAAAGTAACAAATCCCGGAAACAAGACTGTATATCGTATCTACGATAACGACACCGGAAAAATCCGTGCAGATCTTATCTGTCTGGCAGACGAAGTATTTGACCCGCACGAAGACATGCTGCTATTCGACCCGCAGGAGCCTTGGAAAAAGACACGCATCGCCGGAGACAGCTACACTCTGCGTGAATTACTTGTACCGATATTCAAGAACGGTACTTGCGTCTATGACTCTCCTTCTGTCATGGAAATTCGTGCAATTTGTGAAAAAGAAAAAGACACCATCTGGGATGAGACCAAACGTTTTGTCAATCCCGCAAAGATTTATGTAGATTTATCAGACAAGCTCTACAAGCTTAAAAACGATATTTTAAATGACATGAATCAGGCATAACAAAACGACCAATTATACGAAAAGGAACGGAACCTGCCGCAATTGCAAATTCCGTTCCTTTTTATGTTCCATTTAATTAAATCCAACAATTCTCTGTGCCAGATGATACGCTGCGACCGATATCTTTCGACCGCCTCGTCCGGGCAGATTCATCGCATTTCCCATAATTCCGTTGCGAAGTCTGTGGAACAGACGAATGTCATAATTCTTTAAGTACTTCCATAATGCTCTCTTTTTCTCCAGATTTTCTTCCGTGCCGGAGCGAAGGAGCAATACCGTCGAAACGACCGTCACTATCTCCAAATAATTCATCATATACTTGCGCAGACGTTTATTCGATATTTTCCACAAATCATAGTCCTCTACCATGATTTTATTCACTTTTATCTGCTGATCAATACGACCAATCATGATTTGTTCATTCACCGACTGATCTTCACGTCCGATATAATAATGATACAAATCTACGTCCATATAAAACATTTTCTTCACATACGGCAACGGATGATATACATAAATATTATCCACATAAAACGTATGACGCGGCAGTTCTAATTTACATTTGCGCAGCATCTCCGTTCTGTAAATCACGGAATGCATCAAGAGATAATGTCCTTTCGTAATCATCTTCACATCATTCCACCCAAACACCCGGTCTGTCGGGAACATCGTCGTATAGCGCATCACCTTTTTATTTTTTACACCTACTTTATCATACACAAAGTTTGCGATAAAAAGATCAATCGTGTCATCGCCACCGGCAAGTCGTCTCAACTGTTCCAAAACGAGGAAAAAAGCACGCTCATCTACCCAGTCATCACTGTCTACCACCTTGTAAAACAAACCGTTCGCATGCATCAGACCGGCATTCACTGCCGAACCATGTCCTCCGTTTTCCTGATGCACGGCACGCACAATCGTCGGATATCTCTTTGCATAAGCATC
>JAGAOE010000024.1 GCA_017623885.1 Eubacterium sp.
CGCCTTATGTACCATTACGTGACGAGGGTAGCGAGAGCGTATCTGCGGTGGTTTGGTGATGTTGAACATCTTCGATAAAGAAAATTGGAGTTTCGTAAACGCCTATAAAATTTAGTAGTAAGAAACGTGGTCTATATAGACATTATTTTGTGCCAAAAATTCGGTCGCCTGCGTCACCCAGACCCGGACAGATATAAGCGTGATCGTTCAGACAGCGATCGAGATGACCGATATAAATCTGGATATCGGGATGATCCTCGTGAAGACGCTTTAAGCCTTCCGGTGCAGCGATGATGGACATAAATTTGATATTTGTGCCGCCGTGCTGTTTGATCATCGTCACAGCATCAGAGCCGGAACCGCCGGTTGCCAACATCGGGTCAACGACAACGATGGTGCGCTGCTCGATAGGCTCAGGGAGCTTGCAGTAGTATTCGTGAGGCTCGTGCGTTTCCGGATCGCGGTACAGACCGATGTGACCGACCTTTGCACTCGGTACAAGAGCCAGAATGCCGTTTACCATTCCCAGACCGGCGCGCAAAATCGGCACGACTGCCAGTTTTTTGCCGGCGAGCATGGGTGTCATGCATGTTTCAATCGGAGTTTTTACTTCGACATCTTCTGTGGGCAGATCGCGCAATGCTTCATAGCCCATGAGCATGGCGATTTCTTCTACCAGTTTTCGAAATTCATTTGTACCGGTATTTTCATCGCGCAGCATGGATATTTTGTGTTGTAATAATGGATGATCAAAATAGGTAACATTTTCCATAAAAAGTGTCCTCCGTTCATATTTAAATTTTTGTCAGTGAAACATCTTAATAAGAAACTCATAAGAAAACAGTTCAAAGATATCTATTATTATGGAGCTGTTATTCTATAGTGTATCATATCACTTACAAATAATGCCAGCATAAATACAAATGTGTGGTTCATACTATCGATGTAGTAAAGTGCTACAAAAAACGAACCATAGGAGGGAACTATTATGGCAAAGAATTATTCAAACGAGACAAACTGTAAGAACGCAACAAATACGAAGAATGCGTCAAATGCATCGAATGCAACAAATGCAAAAAATGCGACAAATAGCAAGAATGCAACCAACACCAAGAATGCGACAAATTCTTCAAATGCTTCAAATGCATCGAACAAAGCCGGAAACGCTTACGATGCAGCAGATCGCTACTAATCACTGCGAACAGTAGCATTTTCGCTGACGACTGCATACTTTAATAGTGAGCACATGTAACGATTCACGGTAAAACCTGTTGTGAGACAACGACAGCAGATTGTGCTGTGTGACCACATCAGCGTAACGCTTTGATGTGGTCAGAATGTTACATGGAAAGATGCAAACGGAAGGAGTCAGCGAATGAAATACAAACTGTTGTCTAAAAATGAATTTAAACGTGTATTGAGCAGCTATCCGAGCGAACAAATGCAGTTGATTGATTTGCGGGAGCCGGAAGAATATAATTACTGGCATGTATCCGGTGCAGTCAACTACAGCTATGAGACAATCGAAGAATGGTCGAAAACATTAAATATACGATATCCGGTGCTGTTGTATTGCAGTCATGGAAATGAAAGCATACGCGCTGCCCGCTATTTGGGAAGCAGAGGCTATCAGGTCGCGTCATTGATCGGTGGCGTGGGTGTGCGCAAATGAAAGCGGCAGAAGCTGGGAAAATTTGCATGCCGATTGCGCGAAGAACATGTTGACATAAGAAAGAGATATGGACTATCATAAAATGATAGAGTAAAATAGTACGATAGGAGTGCGAGGATGCGGACATACGAATTGATTGCTCCCTGTCATTTTGGACTGGAAGCAGTGCTGAAAAGAGAAATCTATGATTTAGGATATGAGATTACGCGCGTGGAGGATGGAAGAGTCACATTTTCCGGAGACGCTGAGGCGATTTGTCGGGCAAATCTCTTCCTCCGAACCGCAGAGCGTGTACTGATACAGGTAGGAAGATTCCAAGCACAGACATTTGATGAATTGTTTGAAGGAACGAAAGCATTGCCTTGGGAAGCATATTTGCCAAAGAATGCGCGTTTCTGGGTGAAAAAAGCATCTTCCATAAAAAGTAAATTGTTTAGCCCGTCTGATATTCAGTCAATCGTAAAGAAAGCAGTCGTAGAGAGATTGAAAGGACAATATCATATACAGTGGTTTGAAGAAGATGGAGCGGACTATCCGCTTCGTGTTTTTTTGATGAAAGATGAAGTGACCGTCACGATAGATACGACCGGTGATTCCTTACATAAACGTGGCTATCGAACGATGGCAGGTGCAGCACCTTTGTCAGAAACCTTGGCAGCATCCTTGATTATGCTGACACCCTGGCATGCGGATCGTATTTTAGTAGACCCGTTTTGCGGAAGTGGAACATTCCCGATTGAGGCAGCGATGATGGCAGCAAATATCGCGCCCGGTATGAACCGTGAATTTTTGTCGCAGGAATGGTCGCAGCTTGTGCCCAAAAAGACATGGTATGAGGCAGTGGAAGAAGCGCAGGAATTGGTGAATCCGCACCCGGAGACGATGATACAGGGATATGACATTGATGAAAAAGTCATCGGAATTGCGCGTGAAAATGCACGGCGTGCCGGAGTCGAGCATTTGATACATTTTCAGCGTCGGCCGGTGAGTGAGCTGAACCATCCGAAAAAATATGGCTTTATCATTACCAATCCGCCTTACGGCGAGCGATTAGAAGAAAAGAAAGATTTGCCGGCGCTCTATCGACAGATAGGTGAAGCGTATGAGCGATTGGATGACTGGTCGATGTATCTCATCACCAGCTATGAGGAGACAGAGCGTCATATCGGAAAAAAAGCGGACAAAAACCGCAAGCTCTATAACGGTATGATTCGCACCTATTTTTATCAGTTTTTGGGAGCGCGCCCTCCGAAGCGGCCGCGCCAACAGACGAAAGAAAACGAATAAAACGAGAAACAGGAAGGGTAAGAAACGAGAGAGAGTATGCGTTATTCAAAGCGATATATATTTTTTACAATCGTATTATTTCTGTTAATACTGGCAAAATTTAATAATTCGACGCATGAACTCGTGGAAATTGAATCGTTTCGCGGTGCGCGATTAAAGCAGGAGGATTGGAATCCGCTGATCGCGGCGAGTGTGAATGGCAAAGACATTACATTAAAAATCGGTAGCCGTACATACACCAGCAAAGATACTCCGATGTATATGGATGAGCAATTGCAGCTCATGATTCCGGTGTCGATTTTGAGAGACAGTCTGGATTGCAGCGCGCATATCTATGACCGGAAAAAATTGATTTTACAAAAAAGAGATCTTTCGGTTAGCTTTGCGCTCGGTGAGCAGTCGTGCAAGGTGAATGATAAGATGGAAAATCTGCGCTCACCGATGGCACATGACGGAGAAGAGTTTTTTGTCGGAATGGAAGATGTCGCGCAGTTGCTGGGTTATGATTATGAGTGGGATATGCCTAAAAATGAGGCAGTCAGCGTAGACACGATGAGTACGACGAGCTTTTTGCCGTACAAATATGATTTGCGTGAGCAGCAGAGAGTGTCTGCGGTGAAAGACCAGGGACCGCTCGGCACTTGTTGGGCATTTGCGACGCTTACTGCATTGGAATCATCGCTGTTGCCGGAACAGGAAGCGCATTTTGCAGAAGATCACATGACACTGAATAACAGCTTCCATCAGGAGCAGAATGACGGAGGCGATTATACGATGTCGATGGCGTATCTGGCATCGTGGCAGGGACCGGTGCGCGCAGCGGATGACCCTTACGGCGACGGTGTGACAGATCCATCGCTGCAGGCGGTTTGTCATGTGCAGGAAATGCAGGTGATGGAATCGGGCGATTTGCAGAAGATTAAAGAAGCGGTATTCAAATATGGCGGTGTGCAGACTTCGATTTATACAACGCTGCAGAATTCGAGCAGTACAAGCGTGTATTACAATTCACAGACAAATGCATACTGCTATCAGGGTAGTGAGAAATCGAATCATGATGTGGTGATTATCGGTTGGGACGATTCTTTTGCGAAAGAGAACTTTTCGACACCGCCGGAGGAAGACGGCGCATTCATCTGCCAGAACAGTTGGGGCGCAGAGTTTGGCGAAGACGGTATTTTTTATATTTCCTACTATGATTCGAATATCGGAATCCATAATGTTGTATATACGAAAGTCGAAAGTGTAGATAATTATGACAGCATTTATCAGTCCGATTTATGCGGCTGGGTCGGTCAGATGGGCTATGACCGTGAAAGTATCTACGGTGCAAATGTGTTCCGCGCAAAATCAAAAGAGCAGATAGAGGCAGCCGGTTTTTATGCGACCGGAAAAGATACGACCTATGATATATATGTAGTAAAGAATTTTAAGGATACGACAAGTCTGGAGCCGGAAAACCGTATAAAGGTGGCACAGGGACAGTTGTCGAATGCCGGATATTATACGATACCATTTACAAAGCCGGTGGAGGTAGAGCGGGGAGAGCGTTTTGCGATTATGCTCTATTTGACGACACCGAATGCAGTTTATCCGATGGCAATCGAATATGCAGCGGATGAACTGACACAGGAAGTAGATATTACAGATGGGGAAGGCTATATCAGTATACGCGGCAGCAAGTGGAACCGCGTCGAAGAACAGGCGAAAAGTAACCTTTGTATCAAGGCATTCAGCTCGGCTGTGACGACAACGACAGATGAGAACGACTCCCGTGATTGATATGGAGAGGAACGATTGACAATATGGAAGAAAAAATAGTGCGAAATACATCGCTGGTGATGGCACTGCTTGTCATTTTTATTTGTTCAAGCCTTTGCTATCTGCCATCGCTGGAAGCGAAGGCGCAGCAGTATGTAGCGATGCATCGACAGCTTCGCCTTGAACGCCAACAAAGAGAACAAATGTGGGAGACGCTGTCCGGTTTGGAATTTTTGGATTATTCGACGCGTCAGGCGATGACGACTGCGAGTGACATGACATCCGGACAGGATGCAGACGGCACAGAAGGGCTGACATTCACACAACAGCTACGCGTAGAGTTGCCGAAAAATGTGAGTCGCGAGCAGGTGACGATAGAAAATCATCATGTGTCGCGTACCATTGGCATTACAATAAAAGGCGCAGGTGCAGATTATCTGGTGCGCTATCCGATGCTGGGCAGAAGCGATCATATCGAAGAATTAAATTATTTTTCAGATGCAAATAGCGGAACGCTGGAGTTGGTCATGGAGCATGTATATGAGCTCACGTTGGACTGGGAAGACCGCTATTTGTACATAGATTTTGTGTCTCCGCGTGACATTTACGACCGCATTGTAGTCATAGATGCGGGACACGGCGCGAATATGCCGGGAGCAATCGTGGATGGCGTGCAGGAAAAAGACATCGACTTGGCGATTGTGAAAGAAATCAAAGCGCTGTTTGACGCGACAGATGACCCGTCGCTCGGTGTCTATTATACGAGACTGGATGATTCAGATCCCGCATTTGCAGACCGTTCCGGCTTGGCGAATGATACAAAAGCAAATCTCTTTGTCAGCATTCACAATAATTCATATGTGGATTTATCATCCGTGCACGGAACTGCAGTACTCTACGATGAAAAGAAATCATCAGCGGGAAATAGTTCAAAACACTTGGCAGAAATATTGCTGAACAAAACGACTGTAGCTTTGCAGTCAAAAAATATGGGTCTGGTGCCGGGAAATAATATTTATATTGTCCGTACCAGTGAGGCACCGGTGGCATTGATCGAAGTAGGTTTTATGACCAATCCGCAGGAGCTGGAAAACCTTACAAATCCGGAATATCAAAAGAAATGTGCGCGTGCGATTTATGAAGGAATCATGCAGGCGCTTGAGGAGGGCTATTAAATATGAGCAGAATCGTTTTTGCGACTGGAAATGCAGATAAAATGAAGGAAATTCGAATGATTTTGGCAGACATGGGCATGGAGATTTTGTCGATGAAAGAAGCGGGCGTGTGTGCAGACATCGTAGAAGACGGAAGTACGTTTGAAGAAAATGCCATGATAAAGGCAAAGGAAATCGCAAAGCTTTTGCCTGATGATATTGTTTTGGCAGATGATTCGGGTCTGGAAATCGATTATTTGAATAAAGAACCGGGCGTATACTCTGCGCGCTACATGGGTGAAGATACTTCGTATGACATTAAAAACAGAAATTTAATCGAGCGTTTGGACGGCGTGCCGAAGGAACAGCGCAGTGCGCGCTTTGTCTGCGCGATTGCGGCAGTTTTGCCGGATGGAACAACACGCGCGACACGCGGCACGATAGAAGGCTATATCGGCTGGGAGCCTGCGGGAGAAAATGGCTTTGGCTATGATCCGATTTTTTATGTCGATGAATTTGGCTGTTCGACAGCGCAGCTTTCTCCGGAAGAAAAGAATAAGGTGAGCCATCGGGGGAATGCGTTGCGAGCGATGCGTGAGGAGTTGAGCAGAAAATGAGTGAGAAACGGATACTATTGATTAGTGATACGCACGGTATGCATGCCAACTTAAAAAAGGTGGCGGAACAGGAAAAGCCGTATGACTGCGTGTTACATATGGGTGATACGGAAGGCTGGGACCCGATTATCGAAGAGATTGTGGGTGCGCCGATTGAATATGTGGCAGGAAATTGTGATTGGGCGAGTGCGTTGCCGAGTGAAAAAACGGTGTCAATCGGCGGTGTGCGAATCTTTATGACGCACGGACATGAATACTATGTCACGGCAGGGCTGGATGCCTTATGTGACCGGGTGAAGGCGTGTGATTGCCAGGTTGCATTGTTTGGACATACGCACCAGCCGTTTAACGGATGGCATGGCGGTATTCTGGTGGCAAACCCCGGAAGCGTATCCAGACCGAGACAGGACGGCAATGTTCCGAGCTATGCGATCATGACGATATCGGAAAAACATGACGTAAATATCGCGTTGAAATACTTGAAAAAATAAAAAGAAAAAAATTTTAAAAAAGTGGTTGACTTTTGTTCTGGGCTGTCATATAATACTACTTGCGTTGCGGTAATCGTAGCAAGCAACAAGCAACAAGCACGCGGGTGTAGTTCAATGGTAGAACACCAGCCTTCCAAGCTGGATACGTGGGTTCGATTCCCATCACCCGCTCTTCAAGCAAGGATACTGCTTGGTATGTGTCTGTAGCTCAGTTGGATAGAGCAACGGCCTTCTAAGCCGTGGGTCGGGGGTTCGAATCCCTCCAGGCACGGTAACTATGGTGGGTATAGCGCAGTTGGTTAGCGCGCCAGATTGTGGCTCTGGAGGCCCAGGGTTCGAATCCCTGTATCCACCCTTGAGCGAAATAGCTCAGGTGATATATGCGCACCTCGCGGATTGATGGATTGCGGTGTCTGGCAGTTTTATGATGGGCTATCGCCAAGCGGTAAGGCACAGGACTTTGACTCCTGCATTCACCAGTTCGAATCTGGTTAGCCCAGGTTAGTGAGAAATCACACAATTTAATAAAATATGGGATACTAGCTCAGTTGGTAGAGCACTTGACTTTTAATCAAGTTGTCGGGGGTTCGAATCCCCCGTGTCTCATTAAAGATATCATGCATTGCATGATATCTTTTTTTTGACAAATAAATCATTTTGCTAAAACTGTTTCGTGCGGAATCGCTGGACAGTGTGAATGTGCCGGTGCTACAATAGATGCAGATGACTTGGAAAGTCAGTAGAAAATCAGCCGTCACCGCCAGGAGTGTCAGTGATGAGCAAAGAGGAGGCATATATGCAGACATTTCAGTATACGATTCAGGATGAATTAGGACTTCACGCACGTCCGGCAGGAATGCTGGTGAAGGAGGCAAAAAAATACCAGAGCAAGATAAAGATTTCCGACGGAAAGAAAGAAGTAGAAGCGACCAAGCTGATGATGATTATGAATATGGCGATCAAAAACGGTTGCTGTGTGACTGTGACTGTCGAGGGCGAAGACGAAGAGATGGCTGCGGCAGAATTAGAGCAGTTTTTTAAAGCGAATATGTAAAGTGAAGTGTATGTGCCAACGGCTCGTGTGTCTTATGTTGGCACTTTCGACAGATGTCACCATAGCAAACTTAAAAATCTGCATTGAAAAAGAAAAAAATAGATTTGAGAAATGTGACGTTCGGTGTCAACGGAGACTGTGACACAACGATGAAATAGCAGACCTGTCAGACGATTCAGATGAGCAGAATGATAGTGCTGGAAAGAAAAACAGGAGAATTGTCTGACAAAATAGCCAAAAAAAGAATGCGAAAAAGCTGCAGATTTGTTGAGAATGGCGGCTTTTTTATTTGATAATATCGTGCTAAAATAAGTTCGTTGTGAATAACAAAAAACATTTTATAGAAGGAGAATTTCAAATGAAGAGCAGATTGAAAAAGATTGCTTCGGTATTGACCGCATTTGCAGTAGCGTTTACCGCAGTGATCGCAACAGACGTAACAACCGCACAGGCAGCATCTGATTGGGTAAGTGTTTATACTTCAGAAG
>JAGAOE010000175.1 GCA_017623885.1 Eubacterium sp.
CTGGCTCAAACGCTCGACCGGCGTACCTGCTGCCACATACCACTCTTTATCCTGCGATGCATGGCATACTTTTTGGATGTATTCCAGATGCGTGTTTGTACGCTCTCTCAAATAGTCGATTTCGCCCATCAGCAATACGCCGTAAGTGTTCATGTTCCAGCGAAATATCAAACATTCCGGGAAACGCAAAAAGTAGCGCAGCAACTCCTCATGATTCTCATTCTGTGTCACACCAAACAGCATCAGATTATAGCCGGACGCCTGAATCTTTAAATCCTGTTTTCCGGCTTCCTCATACAATTCCTGTACAGACAGCTTTCCCTCAAATGCTTTTTCAAAAAAGCTGCGCAGTGCATACTGCTCGTACTGCTGCATTTCACTCTCGAATTTTTTTACATAATTTTTTTGTTCCTGTTCTGCTTCCAGCTTTTCCCGCAGCTCAGACAACGCCTTTTGCAAGGATCGTCGTGTAATCGGCTTTAACAGATATTCATCTACCCCTTCAGAAATTGCCTGTCTGGCATATTCAAAATCATCGTATCCGCTGATAATAATGATTTTCATATCCGGATATTCACTTTTTACAATATGACTGAGTGTCAAGCCATCCATAAACGGCATTTTTATATCTGTAATCAACACATCCGGCACGGTTTTTCGTATCAACGGCAACGCCATTTCGCCGTCTCCCGCTTCTCCCACAAAGCGATACCCATACTGCTGCCAGGGTATATTATCACGCAGCGCTTCGCGCACAACACTTTCATCCTCTACTAAAAATACCTTTAACATCGTTTTCCCCTTTTCTACTTCAAACCCGGTTTAATACGCTCGCGTCGGCAAATAATCCTTTACATTTTCTCTTGTAAAGACAAGCTCCTCCACGAAATATTCCTTTTCTACCGTCTCGCCCGCTTCCAACTTTCTGATTACTTCTGCCAAAAGTTCCCCCTGAAGCGGATTACATTCTATCTCACAGTTTATTTTTCCCCGGTCTACCAGCTCCAATGCATCACGGACTCCGTCATATGAAATCAAAATCATATCGCCGTAAATTCCTGTCGTAAACCCGGCTTCCTGTATTGCTTCCATCGCACCAAATGTCATCTCGTCGTTCTGACTTACGACAACATCGATATCCTGATTCTGGCGCAGGAGCTTTGCCATCGCCTCTTTTCCTTTGACCACCGTAAAATCACCGTATTCCTGTGCAATGATTTCCCAGTTGTCATGCTGACTGACAATCTCATAAAAGCCTGAGCTTCTGCCGATCTGTGACGTGGAACCGAGTGTACCCGTCAATGCAACGATGCGCAGCGGTTCATTCAAACGCCCACGTTTTCTCTGATAAGCTTCGAGCCAACGCCCCGCCTGCCTGCCTTCTTCTTTCATATCACTGCCGATAAACGTCGTATAGAGATCTTCTGCACCGGAAATCTTGCGGTCTACCAGAATCACCGGTATGCCTGCCTCTTTTGCCTCTGTGAGCACGGTCTCCCATCCGTCCTCCATGAGCGGTGCAAATACAATATAATCTACACGCTGTGATATAAATCCGCGAATTGCCTTTATTTGATTTTCCTGCTTTTGTTTTGCATTCTCATACTGCAAAAAGAAGCCATTCTCCTTTGACAGAGCCTGCTGTATCGACTGTGTATGCGTCGCACGCCAGACAGACTCGGTGCCCAACTGCGAGAACCCCACGACAATCATATTTTCCTCTTCAAATGGGTAATCCTCGGACTCGGTCATCTGGCTTTGCTGGTTTTGCTCAAATCTTCCATTTGCCATCACCAGAATCAGCAACATCGCAATCAATACGATCAATGCCCTTATCAGACGTTTTTCATTTCTCATCATCTATTTTATCCTCATTGGATCTGTCTCTATTATGTCTCAATTAAATCTCGATTGTTGGCATGCACCTTTTGTATATCCTTCCGTGGAATCGGCAACGCCGGAATCATAATCGTAACGACCGTGCCGCTTCCCTGTTCGGAATCAATCTGCATACCGTAATAGTCACCAAAGTACATACGAATCCGTTCATTCACATTTGCCAGACCAAATCCGCCCTCTGTATCTTTACACGACCGCTCGATTTCTCTGCGCAGTCGCGAAAGAACCTCCGGCTCCATTCCGACGCCATTGTCTTCCACTGTCAAAATAATTTTTTTATCCGCCAAAGTGCCCTTGATTATAATTTTTCCCATTGCACGCTTGTATTTGATTCCATGATACAACGCATTTTCCACAAGCGGCTGCAAAGTCATTTTTAATATTTTATACGGATAAATCTGCGGGTCTATCTGAATCTCATAGTCGAGAATATCATGATAGCGTGCCTGCTGTATTTTCAAATAACTGCGAATATGCTGTTCTTCATCCCGCAGTGAAATATACTCTGCACCATGACTGAGTACCAGCCGGAAAAACTGTGACAGCGATACGACCATGTCTACCGCGTCATCCGTCTGGTCACTCTCAATCAACCAGATAATCGTATCCAACGTATTATATAAGAAATGCGGGTTTATCTGTTCCTGCAGCAGCCGAAGCTCTGCATGCCGCATCTTTCGTTCATCCTCTTTGATTTTTCGCACCATCGCTTCCAGATGCACAGTCATATTGTTAATCGAGCCGGACAATTCCGAAATCTCAGAAGGTCCCTCACTGGATGCCCGCACGCCAAAATCACCATGCGCGACTTCGCCCGTCACCTGACGCAAACGTTCAATCGGCCGAATAATACCACCTACTGTCTGCGCCGAAATCAAAACGACCAGACAAAAAATCACTGACAATATCACACCAAACGCCAGCAAAAACTGTTCCACCTGCGCATTCAACTGCAGCTTCAAATCATTCATGCTTCGCGTCTGATAATAAATATAATGCTGAATATCTTCCTGAATCAACTCCGTCAATATGTATATATTGTTATCCAGCATCTCCATGTTTTCATCGTAATGACCGCCTTCTTCGAGATTCCTTGTAATATCATCGATACGGTCCTCCAACGTATCAAGATTTCGCAGCAAGCTCTGCAGCCACAGCCGACTCTCGCGATCCGTCGTAATCTGCACGAGGTCATTAAAGTCCTCTCTAAGCTGGGCGACCAGCTCATATGGGTCTTTTATCGTATCATCATCCGCGATGGAATCCAGCGTGATACTTCCCGCCACCAGACGATAAATACTCTCATCCAACTGCTCTCTGAAATCCAAGTTATAATTATTCGCAATCATCATATTGCTAACGATTTTATCATATCCGCTACTGTAGCTTTTCAGCGAAAGCAGCAAATAGACCGACATAATAAAAAATGGTACAACTGCAATTCCAACAAGTAATATTAACTTTTGTTTTAAGGATTCTCTTTTTTGGTTTTTCATATATTATCTCACATAAAAATGCACGTAACCATTTCAGTTTTTTCTTTCATGGTTACGTGCCAAAATCCATCTTTAATTGCTTCGCAAAGGCTCAAATCCTACACGTAAAACCGATAAGTCGTTGTCGAATCATATGTCTCATCCGGTGACAGGAACGGCTGTGTAAAGTTCTTTTCATTGACTGAATTCGGGAAATACTGTGTCTCCAGACAGAAGCCCTGTCTGTTCTCATACTCCACGCCATTCTTTCCGGTCTGTCCGCCGACAAAATTACCTGCATACAACTGCACACCTACGCAAGTGGTATAAACATCCATCTGAATACCGGACTCTTTTGCTTTCGCACGAGCTGCGAGCTGCAAGCTTCCGTCAGCCTTATCCAATACGTAGTTGTGATCATATCCGCCGGTAAATTGTAACTGATCAAACGCATCATTGATACGTGCACCAATCGTTGTCATCTGACGGAAATCCATCGGTGTTCCGCTGACAGATGCGATTTCTCCGGTCGGAATCGCCTTTGAATCTACTACAGGGGTATAATAAGAAGCTAAAATCTCCAGCTCCTGTTCCTCGATACTGCCACTTTCCTGTCCGTCCAGATTGAAATATGCGTGGTTTGTAAAGTTCGCTACCGTCTTTTTATCGGTTGTTGCTTTGTAATTAATACCCAGCTCGCCATCTTCAGACAATGTATAGGTCACCTGCACCTTCATATTTCCGGGGAAGCCCTGCTCTCCGTCCGGGCTGTCATAAGACAATACCAAACGGGTATCATCTGCTTCTACTTCGTTCCAGTTTACCGCATGGAAACCATCCTTACCACTGTGCAAGTTGTTTTCATTATCGTTTGCTTCCAACTGATAGGTCACATCATCAATCGTCACCTGTGCATTTGCAATACGATTACCGTTTCTTCCGATTACTGCTCCCAGATATCCGTTTACGTTTTCGTAAGCAGCCACAGAATCATAGCCCAGTAATACATCACGAACCTTTCCGTTCACATCCGGCACACGCACAGAGCGAAGTGTCGCACCAAAGCTCAGAATATCTACCTCAATTCCCTTGCTGTTTTTTAATGTATACTGATTTACCTCTGCACCCGCACTTGTTTTGCCAAACAATACTTTTGTCATTTCTTTTCTCCTATCTGCTCAGTCTTTCTTTATACGCCAATACCGAAAGCACCCTGTCGCACATGCAAATACATATCCGACAGATACTTTCGGTATTACAAAATCATCTGATTTTATTATTGTCCATAGTAGCTTTTTTGACTATGGACAATTCTATTGTCCATAGTAGGCATTCTCGCCATGTTTACGGTAAAAATGTTTATCCTTAATATTATCCGGAGCAGGTGCTACCTTCGGATTAATCATCTCCGTATTGCGTGCCATCTTAGCCACTTCCTCTAATACGACCGCATTATGCACCGCTTCTGCTGCATCCTTTCCCCATGTAAAAGGACCATGATTCTGACAGAGAACTGCCGGTGTATAGCTCGGATTGATTCCGCGCTCTTCAAAGGTTTCGATAATTACCACACCGGTATTTTTCTCATACGCTTCATTGATCTCTTCCGTTGTGAGGTTTCTCGCACAGGGAATCGCACCGAGGAAATAATCTGCGTGTGTCGTTCCATACAGCGGAATATCTCTTCCTGCCTGTGCCCATGCAACTGCCTCCGGCGAATGCGTATGTACGATACCGCCGATTTCCGGATACTTTTTATACAGCTCAATATGCGTCGCTGTATCTGAAGAAGGCTTATACTTGCCTTCGATTTTGTTACCGTCGAGATCCATTACGACCATATCGTCCGGTGTCAACGCATCATAATCCACGCCGCTCGGCTTAATGACAAAATAGCCGGTCTGCGCATCTCTTCCGCTGACATTTCCCCATGTGTAGGTAATCAAACCTCTGCGGGGCAATTCCATATTTGCTTCATAGACTTCTTTTTTCAGTTGTTCTAACATAACAATCCGTCCTTTCGCTCAATCAGGTTTCTCCTACTTCATCTCAGAAGAAATACGCTCATAGATGCCATCTGCATCTAATTTATATTTGTGAAGCAGTTCCTTTGCAGGACCGGACTCACCAAATACGTCATTCATACCGATGCGTGTCACCTTTGTCGGATAATTCTCGCCCAGGCACTCGCTGACTGCTGCACCGAGACCACCGATTACAGAGTGCTCTTCTACGGTAAAGATACGACCGGTCTTCTTTGCTGCTGCAAGTACCAGCTCCTCATCCAACGGCTTAATCGTATGAATGTTAATCACCTGTGCATCAATTCCGTCTGCTGCCAGACGCTCTGCTGCTTCCAACGCTTCACATACACACAAACCGGTAGCGATAATTGTGCAGTCTTTTCCATCACGAAGCTCTACACCCTTACCGATTTCAAACTTGTAATCTGCATTGTCGTTGATTACCGGAACAGCCAGACGTCCAAAACGTAAATATACCGGACCTTCATGCTCATAAGCTGCCTTTACTGCTGCCTTTGCCTCTACATCATCACTCGGATTGATGACTACCATACCGGGAATCGCACGCATCAGCGCGATATCTTCATTACACTGATGAGATGCGCCATCCTCACCAACTGAAATACCTGCATGTGTTGCACCGATTTTTACATTCAAGTGCGGATATCCGATGGAGTTACGCACCTGCTCAAAAGAACGTCCTGCCGCAAACATTGCGAAGGTACTCACAAACGGAACGAAACCGCAAGTAGATAATCCTGCTGCGATACCGGTCATATTTGCCTCTGCGATACCGCAGTCGATATGACGATCCGGGAATTCTTTCTTAAACACACCTGTTTTTGTAGCAGCAGCTAAATCTGCATCCAATACTAACAGATTTTCATGCTCTTTTCCAAGCTCTACTAAAGCATTGCCGTAGCTATCTCTTGTTGCAACTTTCTTTACTTCTGACACAATGCTTCACCTACCTTTCTCAAATCCTCCATTGCGATTGCATACTCCTCATCGTTCGGAGCTTTTCCATGCCATCCGCAATTGTTCTCCATGAAGGAAACGTCTTTACCCTTAACGGTATGTGCGATGATGGCAGTCGGCATACCCTTTGTTGCCTTTGCCTCGTCAAACGCTGCCTTAATCTCGTCAAAATCATTTCCATTGATATTGATTACATGGAAATTGAATGCCTCAAACTTTTTATCAATCGGATACGGAGAACATACTTCGTCAATCGCTCCGTCGATCTGCAGATTGTTGTTATCTACGATTACACACAGATTGTCCAGTTTTCTGAATCCGGCAAACATTGCTGCTTCCCAGATCTGTCCTTCCTGAATCTCACCGTCTCCGCAGAGTGCGTATACACGATAATCCTTCTTTGCCTGTTTTGCAGCCAGTGCCATTCCGCAAGCAGCAGATACGCCCTGTCCCAGAGATCCGGAAGACATATCTACACCGGGAATGTGCTTCATATCCGGATGTCCCTGTAAGTAAGAACCGGTATGACGCAATGTCAAAAGATCCTCAACCGGGAAGTAACCACGATTTGCTAATGCCGAATATAAACCGGGAGCTGTATGTCCCTTTGATAATACAAAACGGTCACGATCCGGATTTTTCGGGTCCTTCGGATCAATATTCATTTCCTCAAAGTAGAGATAGGTAAAAATGTCCGCTGCTGAAAGAGATCCACCGGGATGTCCTGCCTTGGCAGCATGTACACCTTCGATGATGCCCTTGCGCACTTCGACAGCAGCTTTCTGAAGCTCAAGCTTTGTCATTTTTCTAATATCCTTTCTATATCCATCATATCATGTATCTTGTACATTCTCATACAATCCTTGTATCAAAATGTCAGAGTTTTCCACTCCATTACCATTCAACCACACTTTCGGTCATGATTCAATCAAAATCTGACCGAAAGTGGATAATACAAGTAACAGTTCAGCCATGAACATTCCAAATCGGGACATCATGCTTGCATGAATGGCACGCTTTGAATGTTCATGAGGAGAGCGCCCATTCATGAGCAAAAGTAGCTGCGACGCAGCGGCGAGCCTTGCAAAGGCGTTTTTGCGAATCGCGCGTCTGAACTGTTATACAATTTAGACTACTCTCCAAAAACAGCCTTGTAATCCTTCTGGAATTTCTCAATACCCTGATCAGTCAGCGGGTGCTTGGTCATCTGCTCGATTACGCCGTAAGGAACGGTCGCAATATGTGCACCTGCCAATGCACAGTCTGTCACATGAATCGGATTACGAACAGAAGCTGCGATAATCTCTGTATCCAGACCATAGTTATCAAAGATTTGTACAATGTCCTCGATTAAGTTGATACCTGCCTGGCTGATATCATCTAATCTTCCCAAGAAAGGAGATACATAGGTAGCACCTGCTCTTGCAGCGAGCAATGCCTGATTTGCTGTGAAAATCAAGGTAACATTCGTCTTGATTCCTTCTGAAGAAAGCACCTTTGTAGCTTTCAGACCTTCTACGGTCATCGGAATTTTTACTACCATGTTCGGATGAATCTTTGCAATTTCACGGCCTTCTGCAATCATACCCTCTGCATCTACAGTCGTAGCTTTTACTTCTCCGCTGATCGGTCCGTCAACAATCGTTGTAATCTCCTTGATTACCTCATTGAAATCACGGCCTTCCTTTGCAATCAAAGAAGGGTTTGTGGTCACACCACAGATTACTCCCATGTCATTTGCTTTACGAATATCATCTACATTCGCTGTGTCAATAAAAAATTTCATCGCTTTATTCTCCTTTATCTTTTCTTAATAAACTTTAATTATCTACTTTTATTATCTGTAGTAAACGCTTCCTAACATCAAGTCTTTCTTGAAGTCACGAATGTTGGTGTTCTTGTCAATGTATACAGCCTCAATGCCCATTGCATTTGCCCAATCACCCATCTGATCAGCAGTCAGGTCATAAGTAAATGCGGTATGATGTGCACCACCTGCTAACAACCATGCTTCGGTTCCGGTATAGAAGTCAGGCTGAGGAGTCCAGAAGTTGGTAGCTACCGGAAGCTTCGGCATCGGCTTCTCTACCTTCTTGCAGTCTACATCCTGAATAATCAGACGGAAACGGTTTCCAAGGTCGATCAATGATGTTGCAATACCTGCGCCGGGTTTTGAAGTAAATACCAGTCTTGCAGGATCTTCACGATCACCCATTGACAGCGGCTGACACTTGATGCTGATCGGTCCCTCTGCGATAGACGGACAAATCTCTAACATGTGTGCCTGAAGGATGCCTTCTTTTCCCTTTACCATATTGTAGGTATAATCCTCTAACATAGAGGTTCCCTTTGCATCTTTCTTTCCTTCGGTCATGATCTTCATCAAACGAACCATCGCAGCTACTTTCCAGTCACCTTCTGCACCAAAGCCGTAGCCCTTCTCCATCAATCTCTGAATTGCCAGACCGGGAAGCTGCTGTAACGCACCCAAATCACCAAAGTGTGTTACGATTGCGTGATAATTCTTCTCTTCCAGGAAACGCTCAAATCCAAGCTCGATCTGTGCCTGAACTGCCACGTGCTTCTTAAATTCTTCCGGATCACGTCCCTCTAATAAAATATCATATTTGCTGTAGTATTCTTCTACTAACGCATTGGTATCTGCAGCAGATACTGCAGCTACGCTCTCTGCGATTTCATTTACCGGATAAGCATCGATTTCCCAGCCGAATTTCAACTGAGCTTCTACCTTATCACCTTCGGTAACTGCCACGTTTCTCATGTTGTCAGCAACTCTCATCACACGGATGTGGCTGCTCTCGATGATACCTACAGCAGTACGCATCCAGGTAGCGATACGCTCCTGTACGATGGCATCTGACCAGTGTCCTACGATTACCTTGCGCTCGATGCCCATACGTGTCACGATATGTGCATACTCACGGTCACCGTGTGCTGCCTGATTCTCATTCATGAAATCCATGTCGATTTCATCATAAGGAATTTCCTCATTAAACTGTGTATGTAAGTGAAGCAGCGGCTTGCGGAACTCCTGCAAACCTAAAATCCAAGATTTTGCAGGTGAGAAGGTATGCATCCATGTGATAACACCTGCACACTCTTCATCCATATTTGCCTCGTTAAATGTCTTACGAATCAATTCGTTTGTAATCAGGGTCGGTTTCCAGATTACTTCATAAGGTAAAACGCCGGAAGCATTCAACTTCTCAACAATAATCTTTGAATGCTCTGCTACATTGCGTAAGCACTCATCTCCGTATAAATCCTGTGAACCGGTACAAAACCAAAACTTGTAATTTTTTGTCTTTAACATTTTTTTCTTCTCCTATTCTTATATTATATTTTTAGCCCCTCGGCATCTGTCTCGTTCTCTTATTTCATCGCTGCTACGGCTGCTGCTTCAATCGGAAGACCAGCCTTGTACAACTGAATAAACTTGTCGAATCCCTCTACATCTGCTGCATCAGGCTCCATTGTCGTACCGGTCTCACCGGCAAAAATCTTGTCATTCAGATATGCATCCAAGGTCTCGCCTTCTGCCTTTGTCGCCATGTATGCTGCCAGCAATGCGATACCCCACGCACCGCCTTCACCTGCGGTCTCCATTACTGCTACCGGCGCATTCATCGCTGCTGCCAGAATGCTCTGTCCGACACCTTTTGTCTTAAACAATCCGCCGTGTCCGTAAATGCAGTCGATTTTTACATGTTCTTCTTTCAGGAGAATATCCAGACCACACTTTAACGCACCTAACGCGGTATACAGATTCACACGCATAAAGTTTGCCAGATTGAATTTTGCATCCGGTGTACGAACGAACATCGGACGTCCCTCTGTAAATCCGGTAATATGCTCACCTGAGAAATAATTGTATGCCAATAATCCGCCGCAGTCTTTATCTGCTTCCATTGCATTATTATAAAGTGTTCCGAACAGCTTGTTCATATCTACATCCATGCCAAAGCTCTCTGCAAACTCTTTAAAAATATTAACCCATGCATTCAAATCAGAAGTACAGTTGTTGCAATGTACCATTGCCACTGCATCACCGGCAGGTGTGGTCACCATATCCAGCTCCTCATGAAGCTTCTTTAACTCTTCTTCTAATACAACCATCGCGAATACAGATGTTCCGGCAGATACATTTCCGGTACGAACTGCTACTGAGTTGGTCGCTACCATTCCGGTACCTGCATCTCCCTCCGGAGGACACATCGGAGCGCCCGGCTGTAAGGTTCCGGTCGGATCAAGCTTCTTTGCACCTTCCGCAGTCAGCACGCCTGCATTCTCTCCTGCTACCAATACCTTTGGGAAAATGTCACGCAGCTTGTACGGCATACCTTTTTCTGCCAGCTTTGCATCAAACTTGTCTACCATTGTCTGATTGTAATCGCGTGTCTTTGAATCAATCGGGAACATTCCTGCTGCCTCACCGATTCCTACCACTTTCTCACCGGTCATCTGCCAGTGAATATATCCTGCCAGCGTTGTCTGGAACTTGATGCTCTCTACATGTGCTTCCTTGTTCAAAATCGCCTGATATAAATGTGCCACACTCCAACGCTGCGGTACATTGAAATTCAAATACGGAGACAGCTCCTCACATGCCTGACCTGTAATTGTATTTCTCCATGTACGGAACGGTACAAGTAATGTATCGTTTTCATCAAATGCCATATATCCATGCATCATAGCAGAAAATCCAATCGCTGCCAGATTTTTAATCTCTACACCGTACTGCTTCTTTACATCTTCTGTCAGGTTTTTGTAACAATCCTGCAGACCACCCCAAATCGCATCCAGACTGTAGGTCCAAATGCCGTCAACCAGTTGATTTTCCCAGTCATGTGCACCGGAAGCAATCGGCTTTCCGGCTTCATCCACCAGTACTGCCTTGATACGGGTAGAACCAAATTCAATACCCAAAACCGCTTTTCCGGCTTCAATTATCTGCGCTGCATTGCTCATGTAAAATTACCCCCTTATATGTAAAATTTTTAAATTAAAGTAACTATTCATTCGCTTCCTAGTTACTAATTATCTTATATATCTCAGCTTACAACTTGTACGCTCCTCTTTACAAGTTGTTTTTTTATGCTAACAGTTCAGCCATAAACAATTTCATCGAGTACGTCATGCTCGCATGAACGGAATCGATGAATTGTTTATGAGGTGAGCGCCCGATTATGAGCAAAAGTAGCTGCGTAGCAGCGGCGAGCCTTGCAAAGGCGGTTTTGCGAATGGCGCGCCTGAACTGTTAGCTACACGTCGCTCCACACCACTCTACGCCCCACTCGATTTCCTTACCACCAGCTCCGGAGAAATCATAATCTGCGTCTCCTTCGCCTGCTCTCCCTCTCGAATCAGGCGCAATAATAATTCTGCCGCCATCTCTCCCAACCGCTCCTGCGGATGCGTCACCGTCGTAAGCGGCACACGACATGTCGCCGCCAGATAGGAATCGTCATAACCGGTAACTGCCACCTCCTGCGGACAGTTCACACCGGCTTCCTCCAACGCACGCAATACCTGCAGTGCAATCTGATCGTTATAACATACCACGCCGTCAAAAAACAGTGTTTCCCGTTCTTCCAAAAGACGCTTCATCTTTTCATACGGATGGCTCTTTCGGTCTTCTGTATAAAACCAAACCACTTTATCCGGGTCGTATGCGATGCCCGCTGCCTGTAGCGCTTGTACATATCCTTTGTGGCGTTGCTGTCCCTGCGTATCATCTGCTTTAAACATTCCGATAATTTCACGCCGTCCCATCGAAATCAGATGTTCCGTCACGAGATATCCGCCGCGACAATCATCCATCACAATATGCGGCTTGTGCTTTAACTGTGCGTAGCTTCCCTGTATAAACACATACGGAATCTGATAGGAATCCAACATCTCATACAAGTTCACATGTCTGCACATGATCTGACTCTTACTCGGCTCGATAATCAATCCATCGATATCTTTTTTCAGCAATTCCTCCAGACATTTCGCTTCCATTCCGCGAGAATTCTTTGTATTCTTCAGCAAAATGCTATAGCCGTTTTCCGTGAGCACCCAATCAATTCCCTGAATCACACGCGGAAAAATATAGTCCGACAAGTACGTCGTCACCACAGCAATATTCTTCGACTGTTTTCGATGCCGCATCAACTCAGAGCAAAACGTACCTCTGCCATGCTCCGCGTAAATGTACCCCTCATTCTGTAAAATCTCTAACGCTTTTCGTACCGTCTGGCGACTCACCCCATAAGTCGCTGACAGTTCATTTTCTGAAGGCAGCTTGTCACCCGGACGAATCTTTACCTCCAAAATCTGATTTCGCAAATCCTCACATATATCTACATATTTTAGCTTTTTTTCCATCGTATCGCTTCACTACACTGCCCACAAAGACAGTTTTTCCCTTCTATCATATACCTCATATACCTTCTTAGGCGATTTCGTTGCGAAACAACAACTCCCCTATGTTTATACCTGGCTACCCATTTCCTTTATC
>JAGAOE010000025.1 GCA_017623885.1 Eubacterium sp.
GGGTGACGCAGGCGACCGAATTTTTGGCACAAAATAATGTCTATATAGACCACGTTTCTTATACTAAATTTTATAGGCGTTTACGAAACTCCAATTTTCTTTATCGAAGATGTGCAACATCACCAAACCACCGCAGATACGCTCTCGCTACCCTCGTCACGTAATGGTACATAAGGCGCTAAAATACAGCGCCTAAGTACCAACGGACTCAGAGTATCTGCTTGTGGTCGTTGGTAATGTTGCACAATACGATAAAGTCAATAAAGAGTTTCGCAATCCTAAATAAATTTTAAAAAAGAGGACGTTATCTCGGTTTCACTTTGATAACATCCTCTTTTTATCTGTTTTTATTTATCAGAATAGCGCTCCATCTGCTCTTTAATCAGTGCCGCATCATCAAAATAATTGATCTTCATGGATGCCCGCACTTTCGCCAATGTCTCTGCGGCTACGCGTTCTGCTTCTTCGGAGCCTTTTTTCAGTATCTCATACACAGCCGGTATATCTTTTTCCCACTGTGCTCTGCGTGCACGAATCGGTGCCAGCTCTGCCTGCATAACGTTGTTCAGGAATTTCTTTACTTTCACATCTCCCAATCCGCCGCGTCTGTAGTGGTCTTCTAATTCTTCTATTCCGCTGTATTCGGGCAGGTATTCTTCGAAATGCTCCGGACGGGCAAATGCCTCCAGATAAATGAATACCGGATTGCCTTCTACCTTTCCGGGATCTGATACTTTCAAGTGATTCGGATCGGTGAACATCGACATTACCTTTGTCCGCACATCTTCTTCTGTATCTGAAAGGTAGATACAGTTGTTGAGCGATTTACTCATTTTCGCTTTTCCATCAATACCCGGAAGACGCATACATGCCTGATTGTCCGGCAGCATGATCTGCGGCATCGTCAACGTCTCACCATATACGCTGTTAAATTTGTGTACAATCTCACGGCACTGCTCCAGCATCGGCATCTGATCCTCACCTACCGGAACTGTCGTCGCCTGAAATGCAGTAATATCTGCCGCCTGACTAATCGGATAAGTAAAAAATCCCACCGGAATGCTCGCCTCAAAATTGCGCATTTGAATCTCTGCTTTTACGGTAGGATTTCTCTGCAAACGAGACACCGTAACGAGGTTCATATAATAAAAACTCAGCTCGGTCAACTGCGGAATCATCGACTGAATAAACAGGGTGGATTTTTCCGGGTCCAGTCCACATGAGAGATAATCCAATGCGACCTCCACGATATTCTGACGCACTTTTTCCGGATTATCCGCATTGTCTGTCAACGCCTGTGCATCTGCTATCATGATAAATATTTTGTCAAATTCACCGGAATTCTGTAATTCTACTCTTCGACGCAAAGAGCCCACATAATGTCCCACATGAAGACGTCCGGTCGGACGATCTCCTGTCAAAATAATTTTTGCCATTTCTTTTTCCTTCTCACAAATAACAGTCATCTGCGTCTTAGCAGACGTCTCGTATTTGCGACCTTTCTATATACTTATAATTATAACGCTTCCTGATATGCGCGCACTTCACGTCGCAGCCAATCCGTCCAGCCTTCAAAGCCTTCACCTGTCTTTGCTGACACAAATATCACTTCTGCCTTCGGATTTAATTTGTGAATACGCGCCACGACTGCCTCTTTATCAAAGTCATCAAATACGCTCAACGTATCGCATTTGTTAATCAATACAACGTCACAAATCGTAAACATCAACGGATATTTCAGCGGCTTATCGTCACCCTCCGGAACCGACAAAATCATCGCATTTTTCGTGCTTCCGGTATCAAACTCTGCAGGGCACACCAGATTTCCGACATTTTCAAGCACGACCAAATCCAAATCCGTCGTACCGAATTCACGAATACCCTGACGCGTCATATCCGCATCCAAATGACACATGCCACCTGTATGAATCTGAATCGCACGTGCACCTGCTTCGGTAATCGCCTTTGCATCCACATCAGAATCAATATCTGCTTCCATCACTCCGATGCGCAGCTCATCTTTTAATTCTGCAATCGTACGCTTCAATGTCGTCGTCTTTCCTGCGCCCGGTGAAGACATCAGATTCAGCAAAAACGTTTTCTCTGCCTTTAACTCTTCTCTCAATCTATTCGCATCTGCATCATTATCTTCGAAAATGCTTTGCTTTACTTCTATTACTCTGTAATCAGCCATATGCTTGCCTCCCTTTTCTCCGTCCGCATCCGCAGACATCACTATGTATGATTTTAACACGCACCGCCGCGAAATGCTACCGTTTTTCGAATAGAAATTTAGCACGAAAATTTAGCCGGGCGAAAAGGTTTTTGACACGCGCAAAATATCTACCGTATGCGAGCTGGCGCCCAGCAGTTCGGGTCTCTCACAATTTGCCAACTGATATTTTAAAAACAAATCAAAGGTCTCTTCATCCATCGCATTCAAAACCGGACGGATATAATCTGCCGGTCCATCCGGCGCAATCATCAATTCACGTTCCATTCCTGCCGCTGCATTCCATGCATCAATCTGCTCCATACGCACATAATCATACAATTCGTTCTCATCATGCCGAATCTGAAAATCCTCTGTCAATGAACCATTTTTCACGCGCTCTGCAATATGGTTTTCCACAAAACCGTATTTTATGACGCTGTAATCGTTCATCACATACGCGACAAGCACATAGCCACCCGGACGCACCACACGTTTCGCCTCAGACAATGCACGCACATGGTCTTCGTCCGAATGCAGGTGATACATCGGTCCAAACAATAACGCCAAGTCGAAGCTATTGTCCGCGAAGCGTTTGAGCTTTAACGCATTTCCCTGATATGCTTTCACCGCCGAACCTTTTTTCTTCAAAATACCAAGATTGTATTTCACCAATTCGACTGCTGTCACATCATAACCTTCCTCTGCCAGCGCGACACTATAGCGTCCGGTCCCGGCGCCGATATCTATAATCCGAAGCGGCCCTGCGTCATCTGTCCGCGCATCTTTCGCTGCTGCCAATCGCTCCAGATAACGATGGATATAGTGCATCGTCGTATGGTATTCTACCTGCCCATGACGGCTCAGCAATCTCTTTTCTTCATTAAATTTATTATAATAGGCGATTAAATCTGTCATTTCTCAACACTTTCCCAAATCCTGCAACTGCTTCAGCAGTGCTGCACAGCCTTCCGAAACATCCCGATAAGTCGCATCGAAATCTCCGGTATACCAAGGGTCTGCCACATCATCTCCGCGACCGGCAAATGTCAACAGCTTGTAAATCTTTCCCAAGCTGTCGCTCCCTCCTACCATCCGCGTCATATTGCGGATGTTTGCTGTATCCATACCAATGAGGTAATCATAATATAAGTAATCATCACGTGTCAACTGACGCGCTCGATGCGCCACGAGCGGAATACCGACCTGCGCCAGCTTGCGACGCGTCCCATAGTGCGGCTCATTCCCGATCTCCTCCCGGCTCGTCGCCGCCGAATCAATCTCAAATAAATCTTCTAAACCGTTTTGTTTCACGAGATGCGTGAAAACGGATTCTGCCATGGTGGAACGGCAGATGTTGCCGTGGCAGATGAAAAGTACTTTTATCATAGTAATTGTTTGCTCCTTTTTACCCGGAAATGCCCAGTTTTGCGGGATGTCCCGGTGTTATGGTTAAATTGTTGTTTGGTTGTTAACCGGATAATATAATAGAAAGTTCGATACGCGAACTTTCTATTATCATGAATTATAGCATAATTTAGCAAGTTGTGACTAGGTGTTAGTAGTAGGAATGGTAGTAATAGGGGGGAGTCCTACCACTAAGACATTTTCAAAAGACCGCAAGTCATCTCTGAAGTATGTTTTGAAGAAATTTCATGAGCAGATACTTCTGAGATAACAGTTTGCTCATTGACGCAGATCAACTCTACTTCTTCCCTTTTACTTTTAATCCACTCGTACACACTACTTACATACTGCTCCCACAATTCATGTTCTGACACCACATCCATTATCGTACTATAAATTTGTTCTCCAACACCCATCTGATTTACAATATTACCTATCCATTCATGTGGTTCGCTTACACTTGTAATATTTTTTGCACATGTGACACATTCTCGTGAATCATCCATTGTAATCAATAACGAATGGATATATTGTTCGGGTGCTGTATTTACGGGCAGATTAAATTGAACAATCATTGTTAAAGCTTGTTGGATTTTTTCATCATGTCCCTCTTCTGTACCTGTTAATACAGCATTCA
>JAGAOE010000176.1 GCA_017623885.1 Eubacterium sp.
CCTCTGATAATGTAGCCTTCGCATTGGCAATCATCTCGGCATGAAACTGCTTGTGACGCTCATAAGCACGTTTGCCGCGCTCCGTCAGTGTCAGAAAAACGACTCGTTTATCCTTTTCACTGCGTGTGCGCACCACATAACCGTGCTCCACGAGACCATCTACGGCTCGCGTGAGCGTCCCGGTCGTCACTGACATGAGCTTTGCTACATCAGAGCTGCGTTTGGCTTTTTCCGTGCCAATCTCTTCCACGATATGCATATCATTCATTGTCATATCGGAAAACTCTTCTGTAATGAGACATTTCCCCTCTATTTCTATCAAATTCTGAAATATGAGAACAAGAACCGCATTTAATGTCTCGTCCGTATTCATGTCATACTCCTTTACCATTGTATCACTGCAGCTCCCCATGTGAGTCCAGCGCCAAATCCGGCCAGAACGATTCGATCGTTCGGTTTTATCTTACCATCTTTGTTCAAAGAATCCAAGAGGATTGGTACACTTGCTGCTGAAATATTTCCACACGCTTGTAAATTCATAGGGAATTTCTCTATCGGCTGCTTCAATCGTTTCGCTACTGACTCAATAATTCTCTGGTTTGCCTGATGCAACACAAATAAATCGATGTCTTCTATCGTCAGACCTGCCTTTGTCACAGCTTCTTCTATCACTTTCGGCACGGTACTTACTGCAAATTTGTATACTGCCTGTCCATCCATAGAGACATTCTGATTTTCTTCCTCTCGAGGTTGCGCAAAGGGATGCTGCACCGGTCTGTTTCCACAAGCCAGTACGCTGCCTCTCGCTCCGTCAGAATGCTGTGCAAAGGATAACAAACCGCCATTCGTTCCATCTTCTTCCAGATTTCTGATCACGGCTGCACCGGCACCATCACCAAACAGTACGCAGGTTCCGCGATCATTCCAGTCCATTATCTTTGACAATGTCTCTGCGCCAATCACTAACGCATTTTTATAAACACCGCTCTGCATATAAGCTGCTACCGTATTCATCGAAAACAGAAAGCCGGAGCAGGCAGCATGCAAATCAAATGCTACCGCATTTACGGCACCGAGTGTCGCCTGTACCTCACATGCCAATGTCGGCAAAACATGATCCGGTGTCAGTGTCGCCGCAATGATAATATCCAGTTCTTCGGCTGTAATTCCGGCTTGTTCCAATGCCTGTCTGGACGCTTCAACCGCCATTCCTGTCGTCGTCTCTGTCGTCACCAGATGGCGGGCACGGATACCCGTGCGACTACTAATCCACTCGTCAGAGGTATCCATTATCTTGCTCAAATCATCGTTTGTAACCTTCTTTGCGGGAAGCGCACTTCCGGTTCCACATATTTTTATCATAATAAAATCATGCTCCTATTATCTCTTGTTTAGAACTTGCGGAAACGCTCATATCGCTCCGCCGCCAGCTCTTCACCGCTCTTCTTGCGGCATTCCTTTAAGAAACGTTTGAGCTGTCCCTTCATCGCGCGTGACACGGATTCACATGCATCGGCATCTGCACCGCCAAATTCGGGGATAATACCCTCTATCACGCCTAACTCCAGTAATTCCTGCGCCGTAATTTTCATAACGGATGCAGCTTCCTTTGCACGCTTTCCGTCTTTCCACAAAATCGATGCAAATCCTTCCGGTGAAAGAATCGAATAAACAGCATGCTCCATCATCCAAACTTCGTTGCTGACTGCCAGTGCCAATGCACCACCGCTTCCGCCTTCGCCAATCATAAATGTAAATACCGGAATCTGCAGACCACTCATCTCATACAGGTTGCGTGCAATCGCCTCTCCCTGTCCGTTTTCTTCTGCTTCCATTCCCGGATAAGCACCGGATGTATTTACAAAAGTAATCACCGGACGACCGAATTTTTCTGCCTGCTTCATCAGACGAATCGCCTTGCGATATCCTTCCGGTGACGGCATACCATAATTGCGCGCTGCACATTCTTCTACAGAGCTTCCCTTCTGAATACCGATGACGGTCACCGGCTGTCCATCCAGCCATGCCACACCACCAATTACTGCAGGGTCATCTCTGAAATAACGATCACCGTGTAATTCTATGAAATCATCAAATATCGTATTGATATAATCCTTTGTCTGCAAACGTCCAAGCTGTCTTGCCTCGCGCACCTTATCCCATGCACTCTTTGCTTTTTCTTTGCTCGCACGCTCACGCATCAGCTCTGTCGGTTCATAGCTGTCATTTTCGCGCATCGGGTCAAACTCTGCCACACCTTTCACTGCATGACATTTCAAAAGCTGATACAATTTGAGCTTCAAGTCCTTACGCTCTACAATCGCATCTACAAAAACATGCTCTAACTGGAACTCTGCACGCTGGAAGCCTTCCGGCAAACGCTGTCCGATGGTCTGTTCAATGACACGGGGACCTGCAAAACCGATTAATGCACCCGGCTCTGCCAGAATAATATCACCCAACATCGCAAAGCTCGCTGTCATTCCGCCTGTTGTCGGGTCTGTCAATACGGAGATGTATAATCCGCCTGCCTGCGAATGACGCTTTAATGCTGCAGAAGTCTTTGCCATCTGCATGAGTGAGATAATACCCTCCTGCATTCTCGCTCCACCGGAACAGCAGAACAAAATAACCGGCAATTTTTCCTTGGTTGCGCGCTCTACTGCTGCCGCAATACGCTCACCGACTACATGACCCATACTTCCCATCATAAAACGTGCATCACACACACCGATGACTGCATCCATTCCGTAAATTTTTCCTTTTCCGACCGTCACACCCTCGGAAAGTCCGGTTTTTTCACGTGTTGCACGAACTTTTTCTTCATACTCAGGGAAATTCAACGGATTCTCAATCTTCTCGGTCGCCTCTTCCTCAAACCAGGGCGTAAACGTCTCCTCGTCTACCACCATATGCAGACGGTTCTTTGTACGCACGCGGAAATAGTATCCGCATTTTGTACACACATATTTTTTCTTAACTACCTGTGCCTTGCTGACTTCTTCGTTGCAATTCGGACATGTAATCATGTCCTCCTGCACACCCGTGTATAAAACAATATCTTTTTTCTGCTTTTTCTTTAATAATGCTGACATTCTTTCACTCCTTAACGGCTATGCACCAATCGCAAATGTAAGCTCAGCCTGACAAACAAGCTTGCCATCTACATACGCCTTTGCACTACCTATCCCAATCGGACCTTTTTCTTTTATGATCTCTGTTTCCAGTGTCAATACGGCACCCGGAAGCACCTTTTGCTTAAATTTTACATTGTTAATTCCTGCAAAATACGCAGTCTTTCCTTTGTTTTCTTCTTTTGAGAGAATCGCAACTGCACCGGTCTGTGCCAATGCTTCTACAATCAGTACACCGGGCATCACCGGCTCATTCGGAAAATGACCTGCAAAAAACGGCTCATTATAGCTGACGCATTTTTTTGCTACCGCACGTACACCAACTTCCAGCTCTTCAACCGTATCGATTAACAGCATCGGCTGTCTGTGCGGAATGATTTCCATAATCTCCTGTGTTGTATATACAGACATCTTTACGCCTCCCACTTTTTGAACAGCAAGCTTCCGTTGTGTCCACCAAATCCTAATGAGTTGCTCAAGGCATACGGTACTTCTTCCTCATATGCTTCTTTACAATAATTCAAATCAATTTCTTCATCCGGTGTCTCATAGCCGACCGTCGCATGAATATAGCCTTCTTCTACCTGCTTTACACATGCAATCGCTTCTACTGCACCTGCTGCTCCCAGCAAATGTCCGATCATAGATTTTGTCGAATTGATTTTTAATTCCTTTGCATGCTCACCGAACGCAAGCTTTATCGCACGTGTCTCGAACAGGTCATTGTGATGTGTCGCTGTTCCGTGTGCATTGTTATAAGTCACTTCTGTCGGATCTACACCGGCATCTTTCATCGCATTTGTCATCGCACGTGCTGCACCTGCACCGTCCTCTGCGGGCGAAGTGATATGATATGCATCTGAAGAACATCCATATCCTACTACTTCGGCATAAATGTGTGCGCCGCGCTGTTTTGCATGCTCTAATTCCTCTAATACGAGAACGCCTGCACCCTCACCCATAACGAATCCGCTACGGTTCTTGTCGAACGGCAACGAACACTTTGTCGGGTCATCCACTTCTGAAAGCGCAGTCAGTGCATTAAATCCTGCGATTCCGATCGGTGTCACACTTCCCTCGGTTCCACCTGCCAGCATCACATCTGCATCACCATACTGAACCGCACGGAAGGCTTCTCCGATACAGTTTGTACCGGTCGCACATGCAGTCACTACATCGATACTCTTTCCCTTTAATCCGAACTGGATTGCCACATTTCCGGATGCCATATTAGAAATCATCAGGGGAACAAGCATCGGATTTACTCTTGTCGGTCCTTTTTCTAACAGTTTTTTATGCTCACGCTCTACTGCCTGCAAGCTTCCGATACCGCTACCGATGGCGGTACCGACCATGTAGGCATCTTCGTTTTCCATATTTAATCCGCTATCTTCAAGTGCTTCTTTCGCAGCCGCTACCGCATACTGTGAAAACAGCTCCATACGCTTTGCTGCTTTGAAATCCATATATTCTTTTCCGACAAAGCCTTTTACTTCTGCCGCAATATGGCTCTTATACTCGCTGGCATCAAAGTGTGTAATCGGTGCAAAACCGATTTCTTTACGTTTGATTGCCTGCCAAAAACTCTCTACGTTTAATCCAATGGGAGTAATGGCTCCCATACCGGTCACTACAACTCGTCTCATTCTTTTATTACCTCTCTGCTCTTTCTCTATCTCTAACAGCCGATACTCATGCCACCATCTACAGCCAATACCTGTCCGGTAATATAACGCGCTGCATCCGATGCTAAAAATGCTACTGCAGCCGCGATTTCTTCCGGCTCACCGATACGACCAAACGGAATCATTCCGGTCATCGCCTCTTTTGCACTGTCTGTCATCGCTTCTACCATCTCTGTTCCGACAAATCCCGGTGCCACTGCATTCACGGTAATCTGACGTGATGCTAATTCACGTGCAACACTCTTTGTCATTCCAATCATACCTGCCTTGCTCGCTGCGTAGTTCGTCTGACCTGCATTTCCAAGCAATCCCGATACAGATGAAATATTAATGATGCGTCCATTGCGCTGCTTCAACATCTGTCTGCTGCTGTGGCGAATTGTATTAAACGCACCTTTCAGATTGGTGTTGAGTACTGCATCAAAATCTTCTTCTGTCATTTTCATGAGCAGTCCGTCTCTCGTAATTCCTGCATTATTTACAAGAATATCCAGTCTGCCATAAGTCTTAATAATGTCTGCCACAAATGTACCACATGCTTCAAAATCGCTGACGTCACACTGCATCGCCTCTGCTTCTCCGCCTTCCGCCTTTATCGCATCCACGACTTCTTTCGCACGTGCCTGTGAACCATTATAATTTACAATCACAAATGCACCGTCTGCTGCCAGTTTTTTTGCAATTGCTGCTCCGATACCTCTGGACGCACCGGTTACCAGTGCCACTTTTTTATCCAACATAATTCTTTAAATCCTCCAGCTTATCAATATTCGCACATGCGACATCGCGATTGATTTTTCTCATAAATCCGCTTAATGATTTACCCGGTCCGATTTCTACAAACTCATCTGCACCGTCTGCAATCAGGCGCTCAATCGTTTGCTGCCAACGCACAGACTGACATACCTGCTGTGCCAACAATGTACGAACCTGCTCCGGCTCAGTCACATAATCTGCGGTCACATTTGAAAGATAACCAATCTTCGGAGTTGCAATCTGAACAGATTCCAACGCACCCTTCAACCGCTCTCCTGCTGACTGCAGCAACGGTGAGTGGAACGGTCCGCTGACTTTCAACGGAATCACACGCTTTGCGCCTGCTTCCTTGCAACCTTCTGAAGCACGACCTACAGCGTCTTCTTCACCCGTAATTACAATCTGTCCCGGGCAATTGTAGTTTGCGACAAATACATCGCCTGCGGTCTTTTCACATACATCTTCGATAATCGCTGCATCCAAACCGAGAACTGCTGCCATCGCACCACCTGTCGGTACTGCTTCCTGCATATAAATACCACGTTTTCTGATCAATGCAAACACATCCGATGCTTCCATCACTCCTGCTGTCAGAATCGCAGCATACTCTCCAAGACTGAGTCCTGCCGCTGCATCAGCGCAGACTCCCTCCTGCTGTAATACGGACAAAATCGCTGCTTCTGTCGTAACCATTGCGATCTGTGTATACTCTGTCTGATTGATTTTATCTTCCTCTTCAAAACAAAGCTTCGCTACATCCAGTCCGGCAGCTTCACTCGCCTGCTCATAGATTTCTTTTGCTACTGAAAAAGAATCATAAAATTCTTTTCCCATTCCAATATACTGTGATCCCTGACCGGGAAACATAAATACTTTCTTGCCCATGATATACTCCTATTATGCATTCGGAACGGTTCAAGAACCGTTCCGAATAAAAAATGTTATGTTATTTTATAACCGGCAGTCTGCAAGCAATTCCTTTGCACCTGTCATAATCTCTTCGATAATCTGTGCACAACTGTCTTTGCTCTTTACAAGTCCTGCAATCTGACCTGCCATCACGCTTCCGTTTGCCACATCACCTTCCACGACTGCTTTTCGCAGTGCGCCGAGTGTCAGATGCTCCAACTCTTCCAGTGTCGCACCTTCGCTCTCCAAACGGAGATATTCGCGTGTCATTTTATTTCTAAGTACACGAATCGGATGTCCGGTACTGCGACCGGTCACTTCTGAATCTATGTCTTTTGCCTGAATCAACTTATCCTTATAATTCTCATGAACAATCGATTCTTCTGCTGCTACAAACCGTGTACCCATCTGTACACCTGCTGCTCCCAGCATAATTGCTGCTGCGAATCCTCTCGCATCAGCGATTCCGCCTGCTGCGATAACGGGAATATTCACTGCATCAACAACCTGCGGTACAAGTGTCATTGTCGTAGCCGCTCCGATATGTCCACCGGACTCGGTACCTTCTGCTACTACTGCATCCGCTCCGGCGCGCTCCATCATACGTGCCATCGCCACACTTGCAACAACCGGAATTACTTTTGCGCCGACTTCTTTCCAGCGCGCCATATATTTTCCGGGATTTCCTGCACCGGTCGTAATTACCGGAACCTGCTCTTTTGCAAGCAGCTCTGCAATCTCATCTGCCTGCGGATTCATCAACATCAAATTTACACCAAACGGCTGATCCGTATGTGCTTTCATCTGTCGAATCTGCTCTGCCACCCATGCGACATCGGCTCCGCCGACACCGATGATGCCGAGACCTCCTGCATTTGATACTGCACTTGCCAGCTCCCACGTAGCTACCCATGCCATACCACCCTGGATGATCGGATAACGGATTCCAAGCAGCTCACTGATCATTTTTGTCATTTTATTCTTCCACACCTTTATTCTTTAAGTAATCCATTACGTCCTGAACAGTCGCAATCTTCTCTAAATCGTCAGAAGGAATCTCTACACCGAACTCCTCTTCCATAGTCATAATCATCTCGAATAAATCCAAAGAGTCTGCATTTAAATCATCCTTAAAATTAGATTCTGCCTTTACCTCTTCTGCATCAATTCCTAACTGGTCTGCGATAATCTCCTGTAACTTCTCTAACATTTGTTTTTCCTCACTTTCTTTTTTTCATAGTTTTAAATACTATTTTTCATAGTTTTTTTCGCGGTTTGTTTGGGTATCAAATATCTTGACACTCAAATAGTTTGACTTTCAAACTATTGGGTAGTATAGTTCTCTTGGATATATTTGTCAACAGTTTTTTTACACAAAAAAATTTAATGTTAGTTCACGTCTGCTTCTTCTATCGCTTTTAAAAGCTTTTGCGCAAGCTGCTTCATCCGATTTTTTTCCACCTTGCAGACCACTCTGTCGTAGGTGTAAAGCCCGTTTATTTCATCTTCCACATCGCTCAACTGCGTATAAATACCGCCACAGACACCTTGCGAGATTGCCGGTAAAATCATCTGCGTATAGACTTCCTCTATCGCATCTGTCAGCTCCTTTTCGCTCTCCATCTTTCCATATCCGTAAGACTTTTGCTTATTATAGAGATGTTCTGCTACCTCCAGCGAAAAGCCACCACACTCAGAGACAAACAGCGGACGTGTTATGGGCTGCAGCACTTTTGTTTTGAAATAAATGTGCTCACTGTCAAAATCGCTCTGCTTCTGCCAAAACCATCCGGATGTCGTATCAATGAGACGTGTATCATCCCATGACTTCAGCTTGTCATACATCTTATCACTGTCAAACTGTCCCCAGCCCTCATTAAATATCGTATACGCCACGATACAGGGATGATTGTACAATTGTCTTACCGTTTCCTCGGCATGCGCAATGAACACTTCTCTCTGCTTTTGCGTACCTTTTCCGACATCTTTTCGCTTCTTAAATCCAATCGTCGGTAACGCCGTGTCTCTCAGAAACGAATATGAACCATTATTCACCAGATCCTGCATCACCAGCATTCCATGCTTGTCACAATAGTAATAAAAGATTTCCGGCTCGATTTTTATGTGCTTTCGCAACATATTAAAGCCGAGTTCTTTCATGCGCAAAATATCCCGCTCATACTCTGCCTCCTCCGCCGGCAAAAAGATGCCATCGCTGTAATACCCCTGATCCAGCACACCATGCCAAAATACCGGCTTACCGTTCAGGCACACACGACGCACACCTTTGATTTCTCGAATATCTGTCGTTCGCAGGGCAAAATAGGTCTCTATTTCATCAGTTCCGATATGAATCTTCATCTGATACAAATACGGTGTTTCTGTCGTCCATAACTGCGGCTGATATGCTGTTCCATCTTGGCATATCACATCTGTCAGCGAAATGTAGCCGCCTTCAGAATTCAGTGTTCGCGTCATTGTCTCTCCTGTATGAAGCATAATTTCTACACATACCATCTGATTCCAAGTATTTCCTTTTCCTGTATTTTCATACATCTCGTCAGATATTTCTCTATTTTTGGAATCACTTTGGCAGGTCTTAAGTTCCACGAACACACCTTCTAAATCCGGTGTCAATTTTAACTGCGAAACATACACATCCGGCACATTTTCTATCCACACATTCTGCCAGATACCGGAAGTCGGCGTATACCACATGCCACCACGCTTTTTACATTGTTTTCCATACGGATAGTCTCGATTCAACGTATCTGTCACTTTGACCAAGAGATGGTTCTCGTCATCTTTTTTTACATACGCCGTTATATCAAAAGAAAAGCTGAGATAACCACCCTCGTGCGTTCCCAGCAGACAGTCATTCAGCCACACCTCTGCAATCTGATCTACCGCACCAAAATGCAACAGGATTCGCTCTCTCGTAAACGAATCGGGCACACGGAATGTATTCTGATAAGTAAGTTCTTCCCCTATCGTTCCCACATACTCCGAAAGCACCGACTGCGGCACAAACGGCACGCGAATCTTACGCTCATTTAATGTCCAGTCTTCTTTGAGCAGCAGGTAACGCTCGCGCTTCATCTGCGGTCTGGGATACGACTGCCATGCTGATAAGTGTTGTTTCTTTTGCGCTGCCTCTGTCAAAAGCTGCGCGCAATTATTTGTCTCTTTTCGTTTCATATGACGTTTACCCAACTAATTCTCCTTGTTCATTATATAACACCATTGATATCCTCTCTATGATACACAACACCGCTGATTTCATTTCTTTTCACAGAGCTTATTTAACAATTCAATTATACCCTCATTTTACTTTTTATCAACCTCAATAAAATTAGAAAGACGTTTCTATTATCTAGAAACGCCCTCCGAATACACGTTATTCAATTCCATTACAAAGCTTAACCGGCTCTTTTGCCGCAAAATTACTTTCCATCGTCCAAGTGACAGCCTCGCAATTTTTCATTCTGAAAATTTGTAGCAAATGACCTATACCATTTTCTTTCCACGCCTGCAGGAACTTTCTTGACGGATGATTATATATCTCCTCTTTTAGTTCATCATCTACTACCTGTTCTAACACGCCGGTCACTCTGATCTGCGTACCACCACCAAAGAAGCACATTTCCGCTTTTGGATTCTTCATTATCTGCGCATACACATCCTTTGTCGATGCAGTGTGAAATATCAAACCATTCTCATCTGCCCGGAACAATAACATTCCTCTGACTCTTGGCTGGTCTCCCTCCACTGTTGCAAGATGAAATCTCGGATTCGCATTCATCAATTCGTACATTTCCTTTTCACTCATATCTTTATCCTCCTTCTTATATTTAAATCTCAATTATTATACTAAAATCGACTCATCCTGTCTTTTAAAATACATCCATACTTTTACAAAATAATGCTAATCAGCGTACTTGTCACGATATTCAGATGGTGTAATTCCTACATATTTCTGAAAACAGGAAGAAAAATACGCACCACTTCCAAAGCCGCATCTCATAGCGATATCCGTCATCTGGTTTGCTTTTCTCTTTAGCATGAGCTTTGCCATTTTGATTCTAACTTCAATCAAATACTCGATTGGCGTAATTCCAATCTCATTTTTAAACTTTCTGTTGAATGTAGTTTTTGACATATAACCAAGATTTGCCAACTTCTCAACCGTAATATTTTCCATATAGTGTTGCTCTATGTAATGCTGCGCCCTAGCCAGTGAATAATCCGATGAAACGGCTCTCATATCCAGAGTTTCTCCGAACACACTTCTTATAAGCCAGTGAGTGATTATCTCCGCCTGTGCATCAAGGGTTATATCCGAATTTATCATCGACTTACTGTATTCAAACACAAATGTGTTTAATGCCTGCAATATATCTGAACAAAATTCAAATGTTCTGCCCTCAAAAACAGGAATCTGCGGTTCATACAACCCGAATCTGCATTCAAAATATTTCTTCTCAATAAATATAGAATAACAATGCATACATTGATTTTTATCATGTTCCACATTTGGAGAAGTAATCTCTGCCCAGTAGTGTTTTGGCTTATCCGAAGCCTTTTCAAAATTGATAACAATTTCATAAGACGGATGTGTATGTCTGGTGACTTTCTGATCGACATTTTGAAAAATAGGAATAATTACGCCGAATTTTTCTCTGACATAACAATCATAAGTCGCCGAATCGAAATCTGTCACTTCACCGACTAATTTTTTTAGTGATATTTTTTTGTCCATATCAACCCACTTTCTGTCTCTGCATATTCACCATAATCTAATGCTGCCAAATCACTCATACTTTCGTCTATGTGCAAGATGGCAGCCAGTGAAACAATTCTCGCATCTTCTTCCTTGTGTGTTCCACCGCACAAAAACTGCCAGTAGCCATCTTCATCATGCGAAACATATAAAATCGGTCTATGTTCCTCTAATACGTGACAGCAAGTAAAGCACGCCGTATTTGGGGCATCTGAAAATGGGAATGATTCCATCTCTCTCCAAGTTTTCTTCACGCGTATTTCCTCTCTTAAATAATCGTAGTTTCTTTCCAAAATCCGCTCATTTCTTTCATGATTTCTTCTGCCGGAAGTATCGTTGCCGAAACAATATCCACTCCGGTCTTTTCTAAATAATATTTTACCATATAATATCCACATGCGTATCCTGCACAATACGGCATCCCTACCGGTATATAATTCTGCATTTTTGCCATTTCATCTCCGTACATATAAGATGTAATATTATCAAATCCACGAACATGCAATGCATCCTGAATCAACGGCTTTATATATTCATTCAATGTTTCCTGATCTGTCTTGCAAACCCAGGGACCCAAATTCTCCTCGCCATAGAGACTTACTGCAAAGTTCTCTGCCAAACCTTCGCAAATCATGTATTCAGCCAACGAAATATCATTACTCCATTTGATATACTGAAATCTCACATTATGATTCATCTCATGAGCCAGCACAGCCGGAATTTTTGCTTTCGTTGACTCCGACGGAACTAATGAGCCAAATATAAATCCAGGAATTCCTCCATCTCCGCAGCATCCTTCATTCATGATTGAATACGGGCTGGACGGATCCGCTAACGCCAACGTAAATACATATTCTTTC
>JAGAOE010000026.1 GCA_017623885.1 Eubacterium sp.
ATCGCATTTATAAAGTAGATGATATGGTAGAAAAGCCGGATATCGACGAGGCACCGACAGATGTGGCGGTACTTGGCCGCTATATCATTACGCCGGAGATTTTCCCGTTACTGGAGACGCAGGATGCGGGAAAAGGCGGAGAAATACAGTTGACGGATGCGTTGCGCAGACTGGCGAAAATGCAGCCGATGTACGCCTACGACTTCAAAGGACATCGTTATGATGTGGGAACAAAGACCGGATTTATTCAGGCGAATATTGAATTTGCACTGCGTGATGAGGCATTAAAGGATGAGATGAGCGAGTATCTTGCGCGCTTACATGAGCAGATGGATGATATGCTTAAATATGATTAAATGTAGAAATTTCCTATCAAATCAAAAAAGAGTTTGCAAACGCAAACTCTTTTTTGGATAAAATTTTCATACGATTTACATACCGGCTTTTTCTTTTAATTTTGCCATAAAGCCCTTTTTAACGGGAACCGTTTCTAACGGACCACGCATGCCCTTGATGCCGGTGATATACAGACCGCTGACGGTTGCTTTGATCTGCTGCTTTACGGGAATCTGGTCATAAATTGCGCTGTCACATAAGAATGTGGTGACCTTCGGACCAACCTTTGCCTTCACAACAGGCATTTTAGAACGACGCATCATTTTCGGAGTCTGATCCAAAACAGCCTGCGGCAAACCGGAATCAACGAGCTTCATTTTCTTTTTATCAATGACAAGCATGGGAATGGTCTGCGCTACGGCTGCCATCTGTGCATCTTGTTCTTCTTTCTTTTTTTGCATTTTCTTACCCAGGAAGTACAATACGACCATCGCAATAATCAATACGACCAAGATAACCAATAAAACGATTGTGGCTGTTGACATAATTTATCCTCCTAATTTCTCAAATACGCAGTTTATTGTACCATTCTCTGGAACAAAAATCAATAAATCCTTTTCAATTCATAGTTTTTATGGTAACATCTAAAGGAGTTTGCAGGAAAACTATGCCTAAAAATACTTAGTGATTTCAGAAGGGCTGTTTCCTGCTTTCAGTTAGAACGAGGAAAGGAATGTAACTGTCTGACAGTTACGAATGTAATATCATGAAGAATTATAAAATCAAAACAAAATTAGTGGCAGTATTGACCGTCGGCGCGTTGGCGTTTGGTGCGGTCGGATGTGGCAGCAGCGCGCAGAGCAGTAAATTGCGTTCCTATGATGTAGAGAAATATGTGACACTTGCAGCCTATGACGGAATGGAAGTGGCGGTGGAAGGCGATTTCGAAGTGAGTGAAGCAGATATTAAGGATTATATCAACGGCATGCTGACTTATTTCCCGAGCTATGAAGATACCGATAAAGAGGTGATCGAAGAAGGCGATTGTGTCAACATTGATTATGAAGGAAAGAAAGACGGTGTTGCATTTGACGGCGGTACGGCACAGGGATATGTACTGGAGATAGGTTCTCACACATTTATTGACGGCTTTGAAGAAGGGCTTGTCGGTGTAAAGGTGGGCGAGACGGTAGATTTGGATTTGACCTTCCCGGAAAATTACCAGTCAGAGGATTTGGCAGGAGCAGCAGTTGTATTTACCGTAAAAGTAAATAAAATCGTAAAAAAGACAGAAGTGAATTTTGATACATTGACCGATGAGTTTGTAAAAACAAATCTGAATGCAGAGACTGTTGATAAATTGTATGAAGAAACAAAAACCTATATGGAAGCTGAGTGTGAGAAAAACCGTGTGGTAGCAGAGCGTGCGGCTGCACTGGACGAACTGATTGCAAACAGCAAAATAGAGGTTCCGGACGGCTTGTTGGAGATGAAGGTAAACCAGTATGTGCAGCAGTTCACAAATCAGAACTGTAAAGAAGACACGACACTGGCAGATTATCTGACCTCAAATTATAATATGACAGAGGAAGATTTCAACACGACAATTACGAAAGAGATGGAGCAGAATCTGGATGATGAGCTGGTGCTGGAAGCACTTGTGAAAGCAGAAGGCGCGAGTCTGGATGAGGAAGGCTTTGCGAAGTATGTGGCAGATGCGATGAAGAGCGGAAATTATGAGACCGAAGAAGAACTTTACAAAGCATTTGACAGTGAGTATGAGGACGGAAAAACTTATTTAGAGCACCGTTACCTGCTGACAGAAGCACTTACGGATTTATTGGAAAAATGTAACATTTCTTATACCGGCGTGAGTGAGGCAGAATAATTTAAGAACAAATATGATAGTGGCAGTCGCAAGTGCCGGAATATCATAAATGATAGAACAGAAATGACAGAAAGGATACAGCGAAACATGCTGTAAAGGGATGCAGAGATGGAATTGACAAATGTAAGAGAATTGTTTCGAAACAGAGAAGCATATCTGGGAAAAAAAGTAACAATCGGAGGCTGGGTGCGCAGCAACCGTAATTCAAAGAATTTTGGATTTATCGTTGTAAATGACGGAACATTTTTTGAGCCGGTACAGGTCGTATACGGCGATGGACTGGATAATTTTGACGTAATCAGCAAGTTAAATGTAGGCGCAGCAATTATTGTGACCGGTGAATTGGTAGCAACACCGCAGGCAAAACAGCCGTTTGAGATTCAGGCAACCTGCGTAGAGGTAGAGGGCGCTTCTGATCCGACCTATCCGTTACAGAAGAAAAAACACAGCTTTGAATATTTGCGTACGATTTCACATTTGCGTCCGAGAACCAATACATTCGAGGCAGTATTCCGTGTGCGTTCGCTCATTGCTTATGCGATTCACAAATTTTTCCAGGAGCAGGATTTTGTGTATGTGCATACACCCATTATTACCGGAAGTGACTGCGAAGGTGCCGGTGAGATGTTCCAGGTGACGACAATGGATTTGAATGACATTCCGCGCGCAGAAGATGGTAGCATTGACTACAAGCAGGATTTCTTTGGCAAGCCGACCAACCTGACTGTCAGCGGTCAGTTAAACGGTGAGACTTATGCGATGGCATTCAAAAACATTTATACATTCGGACCGACATTCCGCGCAGAAAATTCGAATACAACAAAGCATGCGGCAGAGTTCTGGATGATCGAGCCGGAGATGGCATTTGCAGATCTTGAGGATGATATGAATTTGGCAGAGTCTATGCTGAAATATATCATCAATTATGTATTGGAGCATGCGCCGGAAGAAATGAATTTCTTTAACAGCTTTATCGACAAAGGGCTGTTGGAGCGACTGAATCATGTAGCAAATTCTGACTTTGCGCGTGTGACATATACAGAAGCGATCGAAATCTTAGAAAAGAATAATGATAAGTTTGAATACAAAGTATCTTGGGGTGTGGATTTACAGACAGAGCATGAGCGCTATTTGACTGAGGAAGTGTATAAGCGTCCGGTCTTTGTGACAGACTATCCGAAGGATATTAAGGCATTCTATATGAAGCTCAATGAAGACGGAAAGACTGTGGCAGCCGTAGATTGTCTCGTACCGGGCATCGGTGAAATCATCGGTGGTTCTCAGAGAGAAGATGATTATGACAAGTTGTTGGCACGTATCCGCGAACTTGGACTGAATGAGGAAGACTACGGATTTTATCTGGATTTGCGCAGATACGGAAGCGCACGTCATGCAGGATTCGGTTTGGGATTTGAGCGTTGCGTGATGTACCTCACAGGAATGAGTAATATTCGCGACGTATTGCCGTTCCCCAGAACTGTGAACAATTGTGAATTATAGAAAAACTTTCGGTTATTCCGGTGGATTATTGTATTGAAAAAGAATGGTTTTCGTGGTATGCTATAGTTTAACAAGTATGACGAAAATGTGACACAAATATGACAAAAAAACGTTATTTTTGTGATGATTTGTTAGAATTGCACTATATTTTAGGGGAATTATCCGAGGAGAACCAGTATGGATCAAAGAAAGCAGAAGCGAATGCTGTTGATCACAGAGGAACAAGCGCTTGTTCGAGAGATGCTTGCGAAGTTTTTAGAATCGGAATACGATTTACTTTGGGCATTAAACAGCAAAGAGGCAATTGAAATCATACAGGAAAAAAATGATGCGATTTCGGCTGTATTACTGGACGGTGTAATGTCTGCGAGAGACGATTACAGTGTGATGAAGGTGATGCGGGCTGACAAGCGCTTATCTCGTGTGCCCATATTAGTGACCAGTCAGGATGCAGAGGTGGATAGTGAGCTGGAAGCATTGCGTTTGGGCGCAAATGACTTTATTTTGCTACCGTTCCATGCGGAAGTTCTGAAGCATCGTCTGAAAAATATGATAGAGATGCACGAGGCGAGTCAGAAAATTGATGCATTGCAGCGTGATGAGATTACCGGATTGTACACGAAAGTGGCGTTCGCAGAGCATGCGACGAGAGTTTTGCGTGAGCAAAAGCAGACAGAGTGGAACATGATTGCGCTCGACATCGACCGGTTTAAGCTGGTAAATGAGTCCTATGGACAAAAAACCGGAGATGAGCTTTTGACGTATTTGGCGAAAAAATTACATTTTTTCTCAGATACATGCAATTGTGTGTGTGCGCGTTCTTATGCAGATCATTTCTTCCTGCTCGTAGAGCGTCGGGATTATTGTTATATTAAAAACAGACATACGGAGATTGTAGAGTATTTGCAGAAGTTTCCGTTGGATATGAAGATTGCCATTCGATTTGGTGTATACGAGATTACAGACCGTGAAATGGAAATCGATATTATGTGTGACAGAGCACAGATTGCGGTTAATCAGATAAAAGGACAGTATGTTGCATCGATTTGCTATTATGATGATTCGTTGCGCAAACAATTGTTGCGGGAACAGCGTATTACCGATGAGATGGAACAGGCGTTGCGTGAGCAACAGTTTCAGGTATATTTTCAGCCGAAATACGATATTTTTTCAGAGACATTATCGGGCGCTGAAGCTTTGATTCGATGGATTCATCCGCAAAACGGATTTATGTCGCCGGGAGAGTTTATTCCGGTATTTGAGAGCAACGGATTTATCACAGAAGTCGATATGTTTGTTTGGGACAAGGCATGTGAGAAGATTCGTGAGTGGATGGACAAATATGATTCATTTGTACCGATTTCCGTGAATGTTTCACGAAAGGATATGTACAAGCCGAATCTTCCGCAGATATTACTCGATATCGTGCATCGACACGGATTGGAGCCTAAGCATCTGCATCTGGAGATTACAGAGACTGCATATGTGGAGAATCCGGAGCAGTTGCTGTCAGTGGTAGAAGCGTTAAAAGAGGCTGGATTTACGATTGAGATGGATGACTTCGGCAGCGGCTATTCTTCTTTGAATATGCTGGCATCAATGCCGATTGACATACTCAAGCTGGATATGAAATTTGTGCAGAGCTATTCGGAGAAGAACAATTCTCGTAGTATTATGAGTTTCGTAATCGGATTGGCGAAATGGATGAATTTGTATGTTATCGCAGAGGGTGTCGAGACGAGAGAACAGTTAGACCTTTTGCGCGGCATGGATTGTAATTTGGCACAGGGCTATTATTTTTCGAAACCCTTGCCGGAAAACGAATTCGAAGAGATTCTTCGTAAGTCAGGAAAGACAACCGGTGACATGATTGATCAGACGATACGTTTTTCGACTGCACATGAGGGCGAGTTCCCGATGATGCTTGTTGTAGACAGTCTGGCAGTCAATCGTGCGATGCTGACAGAGTATTTTAAGAATTCTTATTCGATTGTTGAAGCGACGGGTGGCAGAGCAGCATTACAGTATCTAAAACACGTCAAGCGGGCAGACATGTTATTAGTGGATGCGCATCTTTCGGATATGGAAGCACATGAATTGATACGTGAGCTGAAAAAAGATCCGTTGTTAGACCGTATACCGGTTATCGTATCTACGCATGGAAGCAGCGACACGGTAGAAAAAATACTTTCTGCCGGTGCGGATGCATATATTGTAAAACCGTATTCCAAAGAGCAGATACATGGCTGTATCAGTCGTGTCATGTCTATGTATAGCGAAAAGCTGAGACATGAGGAAGAAGAACTGATTGATAAAATGCGCATGATGGAAATGCTGACGACGAAAGATTATCTTACCGGTTTATGGAATCGTGTAGAGCTGGAGAAGCGCATTACCGATCATATTATGCGTACGCCGTCGAGTGAATTCTATTTTATTATGGTAGATATTGACGGATATAAGGATTTGGTCAGCGTACATGGATATGCGATGGCAGACCGTGTGTTACACGAAGTGGCAAATCGCTTGTCAAAATGCTTTACCGATACAGATATGGTAGGTCGTATCAGTGGAGACCGCTTTGCGGTATTTATGAATGCAGCAGTAGATAGTGAAGAACTGCTTGTGCGGATGGCACATGTACAGTCGGAGTTGGAATTCGAGATGGATGACAAATCAGAGCAGGGTGTGATTTCAGTGACCTGTTCTTGCGGAGTCAGCAAATTCCCAAATAGCGGTACCTGCTTTGACGCACTGTACCAGTCATCAGACCGAGCGTTACTGACTGCAAAACTGGCAGGGAAAAATTGTTTCCGAGTGGAACAAAGCTGGTAAAATAGCGTCGGTAATATGGAATTCGTAATAAATATGAAATATAAAAAATAAACGACATGAAAATCATGCCGTTTCTTTTTGTGTAATTAGGGAGTACACAACTATGTTAGCTTGCTTTTAGTTGATTCATCCAGCTTCGTTTGCGAAATACGACCAGAGATATCGCGAAGCGGATGCATTCTTCTAAAGACAGGATAAAATAGACCTGTGAAATGGATAGATTCAGAACAAATGCAGCGAGCAATCCGAGTGGTATGCCGAAGCACCAGGTGCCAATCATATCAATGCACATAACGTATTTTGTTTTTCCGCCGCTACGGATGATACCTCCGCCTAAAATCATATTCAAAACCTTGAAGGGTGCAACCAGAGCATATGCAACCAGAATTTGCCCGGTCAACTGTTTTACGATGTCTTCGACTTGATAAATTTCGACGTAAAGCGTGTTAGTCAAAATTACAATTAGTGAAAGGACTGCGGCGGCGCAAGCACCATACCAAATCAATTTTTTGGATGCACGATATGCGTTATCATATTCTTCATTTCCCAGTTTTTTTCCGATGATGACGCTTGCTGCCTGTGACAGACCGCAAAGTGCGCCGATGAGCAATCCCTGAATGGGATTTGTCAATGTCATGGCAGCGCTGGCATCCGTTCCCATATGGCCATAAATGGCAGCGTAGATATTTTCGCCCAGACTCCAGCTCACCTCGCATACGAGAAGCGGAAGCAACATGGAGAGATACTGTTTCCAATTAAGCGTTACAGAGTTTGTATCTGTTTTGCCGGATTTCGCAATGGGTGATGTTTTTCTTGACAACATGAAAAACATCAGAAAGAAATTAGCATATTGAGCAATGACTGTCGCTATAGCAGCACCTTGTGCTCCCATCGGGGAAAAACCTAATTTTCCAAAGATGAAAATATAGTTTAATAAGGTGTTTAACAGTGCAGATATAATGCTTGCATAGAGCGGTAATTGTGCTTTTTCACTACATCGGAACAGCGTCGAGAGCAATGTGGAAAAAGCGGCAGGAAGAAAGGTTCCCGCGATGATGGCAAGATATGAGGCAGCCGCTTGTCGTGTGGCAGTATCTTTGGTGTAAAGTCCCATAATCTGTCCGGGAAATAGCATACAAGGAATTGTGAAAAGAATTGCAATTCCGAAACCAATCCAAAGATTTGTATAGAAACTACGTCGAACCTCCGAATTGTTTTTTTGACCTAAATATTGCGAAATCATAATTCCTGCGACAGCACCGATTGCGGCGATGACAACAGAATAGATGGATGCAAATTTACCTGCCAGTCCGACACCGGCTACGTTTACGCTTCCTAATTGACCGATCATAATCTGATCAACAATACTAAAAGAAGACTGAAGCATAGACTGCAGTGTTACGGGAATTGCCAGACTGCATGTCGCTTTGAAAAAACTTTTATTTTCGTTCATACGAAAACCTCCTGTGCTTGATACACTCATTTTAGCTTTTAAAATGTATGATTTCAAAGGTTAAGTGCGTAACCCTGCACAAAAATAAAGAGTTGTATTTGTGCAAAATGACAAATACAACTCTTCCGAAATTCATTTTGAAACATCTTTTGTGCTGTCTCGAATTACGAGAGAGACAGGTAATCGAATTTCTGTTTCACTTGTTTTCTTTTCTTTCAATTCGTGCAATTTTTCGATGGCGAGTTTGGCGCGCAGTGAACCGTCCTGCTTGACTGTAGTCAGTGTAGGATAGACCATCTGGCACATAGGAATGTCATCAAATCCTGCGACTGAAATATCGTCAGGAACAGATATACCTTGCTTGGACAAGAAACAGATGATATCAATGGCGTAATAGTCAGAAACGGCAAATATGGCAGATGCGTTTTTGAGTGTATTAAGATGTTGTCTGTAAAATGCCCAGCGCTCATGCTTTTGCATCGGAATTAACAAAAAATCAGCAGTTCCGGGAGCAAAACTATCATAAAATCCGTTGAGACGTTCACGGTCAACGCCGATTTCATTGTCAGAAATGCAGACTGCCTGCGTATGTCCATGTTCCTTAAAATGACATCCTACCTGGTAGCCGCCGCTGTAGTTGTCGATGGTAATATTAAAGATCCGTTCCGGATTATCGCAAAATCCGTCATAAACGACAAACGGAATACGCATATGATTTCGCAAATCCATATAATCCTGTTCGCAAAAACCGATGACGACGATTCCGTCCATGTTCCACATAGAGGCAAATTTAATAATTTCGTCAGCACATTTTGCCTTTTTTACCATCATAAACTGACCGTTGTTTTCAATCTCGGTAGAAAGGTGATTGAGCGAAGATGAGATGAAAAAATCCTCCAGTGTATGTCCTTCGTACTTTTCATTATCATTTATGAAGATACCGATGATTTTCGACGAATTTTGCGCCAATAGGATGCTGGCCAGATGGGGCATATATTGACGCTCATCAATCATTTCCATCACACGCTTTACGGTTTCGTCGGATATTTTTTTTGTTTTTCCATGAATCACATTGGAAACAGTGGCAGTGCTTAACCCCAATTCCTCAGCAATATCGCTGATTCTTACGCGTTGTTCTTCCATAACGATTACCTCTTGTTGTAAATTTACTGTGAAACAGAAACAGACAAGTCTTGCAGAAATGTAAGACCTGTCTGTGTTGTTGTTTTCCGGAAAATGATTTACTATCCGAATATGTTGCAGTGAATTTTATATCGTAGAAGAATACAAATATTTCTCCTGCTCCGGTGTCAGATGATCAATCTGCTTTCCTAAGAAATTCAGCTTGCGGGCAGCAACTTCATTGTCAACTTCCTTGGGAACGACGATGAGCTTTTCTGTCAGCTCTTTGCCATGCTGAACGAGATAGCGTGCAGAGAGTGCCTGAATCGCAAAACTCATATCCATAATTTCTGCAGGGTGTCCGTCACCGCATGCAAGATTTACGAGACGACCTTCACCTAACACGTAAATATTTTTACCGTTTTCAAGTGTATAACCCATGATGTTATTGCGCTGTTCATAAGAAGCAGTGCACATCTTGCGAAGTCCTGCCATGTCGATTTCGACATCAAAGTGACCTGCATTACATAAAATAGCACCATCTTTCATGACGTTCATATCATCACAGGTGATGACACCGGCACAACCGGTTACTGTGATAAAGAAATCACCGACTTTTGCAGCTTCGTGCATCGGCATGACATCAAATCCATCCATGACAGCTTCAATCGCTTTGATTGGATCAATCTCTGTGATGATGACACGTGCGCCGAGTGCCTTTGCGCGCATAGCCACACCTTTTCCGCACCAGCCGTATCCTGCTACGACTGCGATTTTTCCTGCAACAATCAGGTTTGTCGTACGATTGATACCATCCCATACAGACTGACCGGTACCGTAGCGGTTGTCAAACAGGTGCTTGCAGTCGGCGTCGTTTACCATGACCATCGGGAATTCCAGCTTTTCTTCTTTTGCCATTGCAGCTAAACGAATGATGCCGGTGGTAGTTTCTTCACATCCGCCGATGACATAAGATAAACGGTCACGCATGGTAGTGTGAAGCATATTTACGAGGTCTCCGCCGTCATCGATGATAATGTTACAGTTGTTTTCCAATACTTTTGTAATGTGACGGTTGTATTCTTCTTCGGTCGAATTGTACCATGCGAATACATTCAAGCCTGCTTTTACCAGTGCAGCAGCTACATCATCCTGTGTAGAGAGCGGATTACTTCCGGTGATGTACATTTCAGCACCGCCGGCAGCGAGAACTTTACACAAATAAGCAGTTTTTGCCTCTAAGTGAATCGACAGTGCAATGCGGATGCCGGCAAAGGGCTGCTCCTTTGAAAAGTCGTCTTCTAATGAACGAAGTAAGGGGCAGTTTTTGCGTACCCAGTCAATCTTGTGTTCGCCGGATTCAGCGAGATTTATGTCTCGAATTTCGTAACTCATGATTCCTCCTAAAGTGATAATAATTGTAGTGAAAAATAAAAATACAATAATATATTTATTCTATTCGATTTCCTATAGAAAAGCAACCGGATTTTTGGTATGCTAGTGCTAGTGGTTCTATTTGTATGCGAATCGGAAGAGAATGAAAAACGCTGGAAAAAGTTGGTGTAAGAACAGATTCACCGTGTGGAGGAAAAACATGATAAATAATAAAGTGACGAATAGAAATAAGCAGAAAAGAAAGTTGTTGTCAGTGGTGTTGTTGGCGGCATGCTGTGCTTGCTTTTCGGGCTGTGGAACAGAAAAAACAGAACAGGCACTGGCATATCGAAAAATCGGTATCAATGCGATGGCACAGGGAGAATATGACAGTGCAATAGAGAATTTTCAGTTGGCATTGGATCAGTCGCGCGGTATGGTGCGAAACCTGGAACTGGATATCTGCATGAATAAAGCGGAAGCGTTGTATTTGAACGGACAGATGAAAGAGGCAATTGAAGTATGTAATGCCGTGTTGGAATACAATAAGGGTTATGCAACTGCATACTATTTGCGCGGAAATATGTATTTGCAGCAGAATCAGGCGAAAGAGGCGTTGGAAGATTATGCGCAGGCGGCAAAATATGCAGATGCAGACTATGATATGTATATTCAGTTATATGAGAATCTGAAACGCGCAGGTATGCAGACCGAGGGCTACAAGTATTTAGAGCAGGCATTGGAATTGAAGGGTAAGAGTCGTTATCATCTGGCAAAGCGTGGTTATATTTATTACCTGATGGGTAATCTTGCGGATGCAAAGCAGCAGTTAGAGCAGGCGGTAGAGCTGGAAAAAAAGGATGCGGTAGATGATAAAGCAGAATTGTATCTGGCACAGACCTGTGAACAGATGGGAGATACGGCAGGCGCAGAGAAATATTACAATGCATATGCAAAAGACCATGCAGATGATTCCATCGTGTTAGAAGAGTTGGGAAATATGGCGATGGAAAAAAAGGATTATATCAGTGCGTGTGGGTATTATAGAAAAGGACTGGAAACAAAACGCCCGTCGAATGAGCAGACGCTACGGCGCGGTGAAATCGCTGCATTAGAGCAAATGTATGAATTTGAACAGGCGAAGGAAAAAATGGCACAGTATGTGCTGGATTATCCTGATGACGAGGAAGCGGCGCGTGAGTATCTGTTTTTGAAAACACGCACCTCGGTAGCAGAGCAAATCAAAAAGGAACAGGAAGAAGCAGCGGCACAGGCACAGAGTGAACAGGATGAGGCGGCGCAGCAGGCACAAGACGGGCAGGGTGAATCTCAGTGATTTGTAGGATTCGCAGGAAAATGAATGATAGATAAGGTGATTGCGAAACTCTTTATTGTCTTTATTGTGTTGCACAGCTTCGGCAAAGAAAGTTGGAGTTTCGCAAACGCATAAATGATAGTTAAAATATGTAAGGAAGGAATGAGCGTGTGATGCATGAAAATAAAAAGATACAGGAGCGCGTGATACTGGTAGGTGTCAGCGAGCAGGATGGAGATGATACCGAAGATTCGCTTGCGGAACTGGCAGAGTTGGTCGAGACAGCCGGAGCGACGGCTGTCGGTGTGGTGATACAAAAATTGGACCGCCGGCATCCCGGCACATATGTCGGAACCGGAAAGGTGCAGGAAATTCGGGAGCTTATCTTGGAAAC
>JAGAOE010000177.1 GCA_017623885.1 Eubacterium sp.
CATACATCGACTGCAATGACTGTTCCGAATGCGTATTTCGGATCGGTCAACCAAGGCAATGCCAATGCATCCAAACCAATTGTCCGTAAAAAAGTGTTCAATATACCCGATGCCGGATTTAAAATTGACGAAAATACCATACCCAAAATTAATGTAGAGAGAACCGAGGGCATAAACATGACACCTCTATGGAAATTCAACAGTTTGACAGACTTGGTCAACAGCACTGCCAGTAACAGTCCCAATACATTTTTGAGTAGTGTTGTAAGAAATGTGAAAATCAACGTATTGCTGATAATTTTCATATAGTTTTCATCTGCCGAAAAAATGAGCTTAAAATTTTCAAATCCAACAAAATGTATCTCTGTGGTATAAGCCGACCAATCGGTAAACGAGTAGCCGATACCTATTAAACTCGGTACCACAAACAACGCGGTATAAATAAGCAATGCTCCGATTGCAAACCAGATCGGATATGTTTTTCCGTTTCTCATCGTAATCTCATGCCTCCTCCTAAAAAAACAACCGGTATTTTCTAAATACCGGCTGTTTGAATTGTCTGCTTTAAATCAGACAGTTAGTTCCATGCAGGATCACCTGCTGTCTTTGCCTGCTCTGCACGCAACTTGTCGATATCCTTCAGCACTTGCTCCGGTTCAATGTCGCCGACAAACATTGCTGACAAGTTAATTCCCATATCCATCCACTGCGGATTTACATATTTTACCGCAGTCTGATATACAGTCTTCTGTTGAGCACTGTATGTATCATAAAATTCTTTTACAGGTCCTGCATATGCATTCGGTGCATTTGTAAAAGGTAATTTATTAAACTTGCTTACATTTTCAGTCAGATAAGCAAGGCTTTCGTCTGACGCCAAATACTCCAGATACTGCTGTGCTGCTTCAATATTTTTTGTTCCTGAATAAATGAATCTTGCAGGTCCTGCCGGATTTACATTCATAGTCTGATTATCTGCCAAAGGCATTACAAAATATCCGATATCGTCGCGCGTCAAATCGCCACCAATTGCCTCTACTTCATCACCAAATCCCTGATTTGCGATTGTCATGGCATATTCGCCGGAAGCAATACACTGTGCCGCATTCGCATACTCATTTGACATATAATTTTCGCCCCAATAGCCTTTTGCAATCATATCCTGTAACTGCTCTAAAATAGTCATCATGGTTGCATTCTCTGCAAAGGTTATCTCATTGTTATTGAGTTTTTCTGCAGTTCCCGGCTCCTTTTCTTCGATTGCAACGCAAGCCTCCGGGAACCAGAGTACATGATGCCAACCATCTGCAACCGCTTCATAAATCGGTATTACACCGGAGTCAAGAATCTTCTGGCATGCACTCGCAAAGCTTGCATAATCAGTCGGAACCGCAATACCAAGTTTTTCAAATAACACTTTGTTATATGCGACTGCCCAGACAGCAGATACGTCCTGAACCGGTTGTCCATACAGCTTGCCATCTACCTTCAGCTCCTCTGCTGCCAACGGGTCCACATTTCCTGCCCAGCTTTCACCACTTAAATCAACCGCATTTTTTTCTACATTGAACTGTGTCTTGATATCAAACTTTCCACTCTGTGTCAGGAAAATATCCGTGCACTCTCCGGTATTCAATTTCGTTGTCAGCAAATTCGTATACTGATCAGACGGAACAATCTGATAATCAATCTTGATACCTGTTTCTTCTGTAAATTTTTCTGCCAGCTCCATCTCAGCATCCTGCACCCAGTCCTGACTTGCCATGATTGAAAGCACGATTTCTTCTTTTTCCTCGTTTTCCGTGTCTGCTTTTTCTTTCGCACTATCATCTTTTTTGGATGTTTCTAATTTTTCACTTCCTCCGGTTGATGTTGCAGCCTTCTCACCGCATGCAGTCATTGAAAGTGCCATTACGGCTGTCAGCAAAACACTAATTACTTTCCGTTTCATTCTTTTTTACCCCCTGTTTTTTGTACGGCACCCCTGCCGTTTTGTTTTTGTTTGTACTTGTATTATGCTAAAATTCCCATTATAATTGAATAGACAAAACGCACTTCTGATATGTCTTTTTTTAACCACTTGCATCATGGCACCCCTATTGCAGAACATTTATCTGCTGCAGTTTTAAGAAAGGATTTTTTATGAAGCGAACAAAAGAAAAAAGTATTTTGTCTACCCTATTTCTTCCATATACATTGCTTTTTATTTTTGCCTTTGTCATCATTATCACATACTATGTGTATAGCGAAAGTAAAAAGCTGCGTGAATCTTCTTTTCAATCAATAGAAAACAATCTGACCAACATCTCTAAAAATTTGGATGCTATGGCTGATACACTCGATACGGTATCGCAAAATGTCATTTATTCTAATCTTGTAAAAGAACATTTTGCATCCTATGTAAATCACACTGATGCTCCGGCTGAAAATGCTGCTACAAATGCATACAACAATATTCAAAACAACAAAATTCTATATGATTTGCTCGTTGCCATGATTGGTCCGAACAGACCGGTAGATCAAATCTATTTGTATGGATTAGAACACAGTACCTTCGGTGTCGGTCTGGATAATTCGACCGTTCCGTTTTGTGTGAAATCCAAAGACTGGTATGAAGCAACCATCAAAAAGCAAGGTGGGAAATATTTGTTTGAAGAATCCGATGAGCGTTTAAATAAATATTTCAGCTATAACGACGGTCAACATTTTCTCACCTTATGTCGTGTTTATTATAACTCTTTCAACGCTCCGCAGGGTATTATCGAAATCAAAAAGTCGATGTCGTCCCTCGTGCATACCATCCATACTTATCACACACCGTACGGTGAGAACTTCTATATTTTTGACGCAAACGGCACACTTGTCTATCCGTTCAACGAAGCCGAACATTCGACGGATTATTTTTCGCTCATTGCAAACAAAGAAATTCCTGTATCATCCCGCGCAAACTGCGAAATCAAAAATGTGGGAGATACTGCTCTTTTATATACAACCTCCGCTTACACCGGATTTACAACTGTAGCGGTTGTCAAACAACGTCAGCTACTCTCGCCTATTTTTCACTACGTTGCTACCAATCTGCTACTGCTGTTGCTCACATGTGCCTGCATTGTTGCACTTTCCTATGTAATTGCGCGCAGAATCGGCACACCGCTGAAACAAATGTATGCTCAAATTCGTGCATTTCACATTGATGCAGATGACCTGACAGAAGTAGAGCTGAAAGATATTACGACAAACATAACCGAGCTTCACTCTCTCTACCATGCACTAATTAAAATGCAGACACGCGCAAAACAGTCTATGCAGCATGCACTTCAGCTTCAAAATAATGAGATGCAGGCGCGTATGCTTGCATTACAGGCACAGATGAATCCCCATTTTCTCTACAATTCACTCGCCACAATACAAGCTATGGCAGACGAAGGTATGACTGAGAACATTGAGCTCATGTGCCAGAATATCTCGCACATTTTGCGTTACATCTCATCAGACAGCGAGCAACTGATTGCATTACGTCATGAAGTAGCGCACACAACGGACTATCTGGAATGCATGAAAATCCGTTATGACAACGAATTGGATTATACGATTCATCTTCCGGACGAGTTGTATGACTATCAATTGCCTAAACTGTGTTTACAGTTGATTGTTGAAAATGCCATCAAATTTACAACCCAGCGAAAAGGCCCCTGGCATGTCACGATTTCCGGAACACTGACAGAAACAGAATGGGAAATACAAGTCATGGATAATGGTCCCGGCTTTGACCCGACCGAACTGGCACATCTCATGCAACAAATCGAAGAAATTGATCGCAGTGGTGTGCTCCCGAATCTCGAAATCAACGGTATGGGACTCATGAATATTTATATTCGTTTTAAATTACTGTTTAACGGAAAATTTATTTTCCGCCTGCATAATCACGAGCCACATGGCGCCGTCGTAACGATTGGAGGTATTCTAAAATGAAATATCGCGTACTTGTCGCAGATGATGAAAAATTGATTGCTAAAAACATTGCCAAATCCATAGAACAGCTCAATCCCTCTTTTGAAATTTCTGCCATCTGTACCGATGGAAAAGAAGCACTGGCATATATTGCTGAACATCCGGTGCATGTCGTATTTACAGATATTCGAATGCCGGAGATGGATGGTCTCGAACTTGCCAAACATATCTTTTTCGATTATCCATACATCCAGTGTGTCATCATCAGCGGTTACAACGATTTTGATTATGCGCGTTCTGCGATCTCCTATCAGGTCAAAAATTATCTTTTAAAACCGATCAACAAGGAGGAACTTCGCCAATCTCTTTCAGAAATTGAGGCACATTTGCATACAATATTTGATGATTTGGAAACTGTTTCCGTTCAAGAAAAATCTACCGAGGAGCTGGTGATGCTCATCAAAGAATACGTTCAAAAGAATTATCAGCAAACTTTGGATTTGTCTGCTATGGCAGATACGCTTGGATTTTCTTCCGCATATCTGACCAAAATCTTCACGAAACACGAAGGGCTGCCGCCCTCAAAATACATAAAAAAATACCGGCTGACCATTGCAAAACAATTGCTTTTGACCACCGATATCCCGATTTCTGCCATTGCAGAACAGACCGGCTTTAGCGATCAGTTCCACTTCAGCAAAACCTTTAAATCTGCCCTCGGACTAAGTCCGTCTGATTACCGTGAAAAAAGACCTCACTCTTGAGGTCTTTTTTGCATCCCATTTGTTTTATTTCGCAGTTCTGTTTGTTGTACCTTTTTTCGCTTTCGCATTCTTGTCACTCACATTACTATCCTGCTTTTGGTTTGTTGCATCATCCGCTGCATTTTCTGCATCATTTCCAATATCATCTACGGTGTCCATCACATCATCACCCAAATCTTCTGCACCGTCAATCACATCGTCAACTGTATCTTCGATAACACCATCTCCGTCTGTACGATTATCATCCGTCTGATTTGTTGTATCATCTGTTGTGTCCGTCACATCATTGACATTTGTATCTGTCTCCGGCATCGTATCGGAATTGTTTGCAGACGGATCGGTTTGTGTTCCATCTGTGGTGTTTTCATTCACTGTGTTGTCATTCATGTCATTTTTACGGCTGCCGCATGCAGTCGTCATACAAAGCACCAACACTAACAAGGCACACACATGAATTTTTTTTGCGCTTTTTACCAAAGCATTTGAAAGGTCTTTTTTTAATAAACTTGTTCTTTTCATCTGATTCTCCTTCTGAACTATATATTTTATTCTTTCATATAGAATATAGATTTTCCTACTTTTAGAAAAATATACATTTTTATTTTCGCATTTGCGGTTTAAATATCCACGCTGCCAGATATGATAAAATAAGCGCCGCACTGACACCTACCGCACATGCTTCAAAACCACCCATAAATAATCCGATAAATCCGTCTTTGTCTACGGCATCTCTCATTCCTCGCCACAAGACGTTTCCGAATCCCAACAGCGGTACACTCGCTCCGGCTCCCGCCCATTCTGAAAACGGCTGATAAATTCCGATTGCCCCTAATACACACCCCGTACATACCAAAAGAACCATAATTCGGCCCGGCAATAATTTTGTTTTTTCCATTAAAACCTGCACCAATGCGCAGATTATTCCGCCTACTATAAATGCAGTCACATACTCCATATGCTATTTTTCCTGCCTTTCTATTCTGAATATCTGAACAATTATTTGAATTTTATGAAAGTTATTCTGTATCTACATGTTCGAGAACAAATCCATGCGCGATTCCCGGCACATTCTGTCCCTCATTAAAACTCACCTGTGACAACAACGCACCGGTCGGTACAAATAAAATTCTTCGATATTCACCGCTGATTAGTTTGGGCAAATACCAGGCCGCCAACGTGACCGCTGAACATCCGCATCCGCTTCCGCCCGCCTGCGTCCCCTGATTTTCACTGTCAAATATACGCATTCCACAGTCTTCATGAATACCGTTCAAATCGAAGCCCTTTTCTTCCAAGAGTCGAAGGAGCAGTGTTTGTCCGACACTCCCCAAATCTCCGGTTACGATTTTGTCATAATCGGATGGTTGTCGTCCGAAATCCTCCAAATGCGTTTTTATCAAATCCATCGCAGCCGGTGCCATCGCAGCGCCCATATTCTGTGCATCCCGGACTCCGTAATCCATAATTTTTCCGGCTGTAAACCCGGTGATTTTTACGTTGCCCGCATCACTGCTCAAAACATATGCCCCACTTCCGGTGACCGTCCATGTCGCCGAGCAAGGCCTTTGATTTGCATATTCAACCGGAAAACGAAAATTCTTTTCTGCGCCGGCAAAGTGGCTGGATGTCACCACCATGACCTGATTCGCGAAGCCACCTGCAAGACACATACATGCCAGCACAAATCCTTCTCCCAGTGTCGAACATGCTCCGTACAATCCGAACAACGGAATCTCATAATCCATCAAGCCAAATGAAGTCGCTATGTTTTGACCTAAAAGGTCTCCGGCGAATACAAAGCGAATCTCTTTTGCAGATATCCCGGCTTTTCCAAGTGCCAACGCAACTGCTTCATGCTGCATACGGCTCTCTGCTGCCTCCCACGTCTCTTCCCCGAATTTGTCCGTATCACAAATCATGTCAAATCCCGATGCCAGCGGGCCTTCTCCCTCCATTTTTCCGACAACGGTCGCCGATTGTCGAATATAGAGCGGTGTTTCCAACGCAACACTTGCTCTGCCTACCTGTTTTACATCTTTCAAAACGTTATGCCTTCCTTTTTCTTTAATCTTTTATAGTTTTTGTCCATATGAAATTTTTATGCAGTATTTTTCATTTTCTCTGCATATTTCAAACCGGTTCTGTTTATGGATTGTAAAAATAAGCAAAATAGAATACAATATACCCAAACATAGATTCGAGGAGCAACAATGGAACGACTAATTTTTCACATAGACGTAAATTCTGCCTTTCTAAGCTGGCAGGCAAAATATGAGCAGGAAATTCTGCATATGGAGCGTGATCTGCGCGACATTCCCGCTGTGGTAGGCGGAGACCCCAAAACACGTCACGGCATTGTTCTCGCAAAATCTACATCTGCAAAAAAACATGGCATCGTGACCGGCGAGCCTCTATTGCGCGCAATGGAAAAATGCCCGGGACTGACCGTTGTACAACCACGCTTTGATGAATACGTCCGCTACTCACATGCCTTTATGAAAATATTAGAAGAAACCGCTCCTGTCGTAGAGCAGGCAAGCATCGATGAAGCTTACTGCGATATGAGCGGCACATCACGCCTTTACGGAGATCCGGTCGCCTTCGCACACAGCCTCAGAGAGCGCATCCGTAAAGAACTTCATTTTACGGTCAACATCGGAATATCCAATTGCAAAATTCTGGCAAAGATGGCTTCCGATTTTGAAAAACCGGATAAAGTTCACACGCTGTTTCCGAATGAGATCGTCACAAAAATGTGGCCGCTTCCGGTACAAGAATTATTTCTTGTCGGCAAATCCTCTGCCCGCAAGCTTCAGGAATTAGGCATTCGCACCATCGGAGATATTGCAAGGATGAATCCTTCCATTCTGCAGCTTCACTTCGGAAAGCAAGGCATCTCTATGTGGGAGCACGCCAACGGTATTGACGATTCCCCTGTCTGCGCAGAAAGCGATGCCGCACAGAGCTACGGAAACTCTACCACGCTCAGTTTCGATGTAAAAGATGCAGAAACTGCAAAAAAAATCCTACTGTCTCTGTGCGAAACAGTAGGTGCTCGTCTGCGCGCCGACCAAACTTACATTCGTTGTGTTACCTTGACTATGAAGGATTGCGATTTCCATACCTCCAGTCACCAGACTGCGCTCGATGATGCGACCAACGTCACCGAATACATCTACCGCGAAGCATGCCGACTGTTCGATCTGCACTGGAATCACACACCACTTCGCTTACTCGGTGTTTCAGTCGGAAAAGTGACAGATGATTCCTATTATCAAATGGATTTATTTTCTTCGGAGCAGACAGACACACCATCTACAGAAAAGCTTTCTCGACTGAACGCTGCCATCGACTGCATCCGCAACCGCTATGGCGAAGACTCCGTCAAACGCGCCCGCTTCTTAGAATCCGGTGACAGTCACATGACCAAAGGTCTGAATAAAGCCAAGCGTGAAAGCGATTTTACCACTTAGCGTGCAGCTTCTACGGCCCATACAATCTTCGCATTTTTTGCAGAATCTTTTTTTCGCTTCTGCACACCTGCACTTGTGTCATCGCAAGTACCTGCGCTACCGCACTCTGCGTTTTGCCCTCAAAAAAGCGCAATTTAATCAGTTCTCGCTCTGTCTCATCCAGCAAGTCCATCATCTGCTCTATCACCACGCGGTTGATGGTCTGTTCTTCTGTTCCGGTCGTATCAGCGACTTTGTCTACCAAGTACAATTCACTGCCATCTGACTGATACAACGGCTGATAAATCGAGCAAATCTCTTCCGATGCATCCAATGCTACCGCGATTTCTTCAAGAGTCAGCGCTGTATCCTCTGCCAGCTCTTCCATCGTCACGCTCCGTCCCAGCTCCTGCTCCAGTTTTTGTCTGCTACGTTTCACACGCCATGTATGTTCTTTTATGCTTCTGCTGATTTTCACCGGTCCGTCATCTCTCAAAAATCTCCGTATTTCTCCTGCCACAAGCGGTACCGCATAAGTGGAAAAGCGCACTTCGTAGGAAAAATCAAACTTTTCAACCGCTTTTATCAGCCCAATCACTCCGATTTGAAACAAATCCTCTTTTTCACACCCTACACATCCACGCCCTTCATAGCGTCTGACCACACTGCCGACCAGCCCCAGATTTTCTTCTATCAATTGCGCACTCGCTTCCTGATCACCTTTTTTCGCGCGTAACAATAATTCCATCGTGCGCTCCATGTGTCATTCCCTCGCCAAAACCTGCAATTGTTTTTTCATCTCTATGCATGTCCCATGTCCCGGCTGCGAAGTGATATGTATCTCATCCATAAATGCTTCCATAAATGCAAACCCCATCCCCGATCGTTCTGCATCCGGGCGTGTCGTAAAAAACGGCTCGCGCGCCTGCTCGATATCCGCAATTCCTTTTCCATAGTCCGTCACACTGATTTCTACCATCGGATGCTTCTTCCGGCAACGGATATACACCTGACCTGCCGAATTCTCATAGCCATGTATAATAGCATTTGTCACAGCTTCGGAAACAGCCGTTTTTATGTCCGACAGCTCGTCCACCGTCGGGTCTAATTCCATCAAAAATGCCGTGATGACCATTCTCGCAAATTGTTCATTTTCCGGATATGCATCAAAACAAACCCGCATCTCCTGATCTTTCTTTTTTGATTTCTTACTCATGGCACATCTCCTTTACGACTGTAATCAGCTTTGGCAATCCTGCCAGCTTAAATATCTTATGCACACGTTCATTTAAATTTTCAGCTTCCACGCTTCCGCCGACATACCCCATCTTACGGCTTCTTCCGATTAACATACCGATTCCGGAGCTATCCATAAATTCTGTATTTGTAAAATCAAAAATTAAATGTCGGATTTGATAATTATCAATCAGCCAGTCTGCCTCCTCTCTCATTTCACTCGCTGCACATTCATCGATTTCCTGCGGCGTGAAAATCCGCAAACTTCCTGTTTTTGTTTCATACTGAAATTCCATACTTAAATCCTCCTGCCTTTATTATATAAATCATTTCTAAAATAGAATCTCGTTTGCGAGATTCTATGCCTGCGGCGGGTCGCTACAAGCGACAACTTCTTATTCGCCGCAGTGCAATCTTCACATGTCTTTTTTATTTCATAAGAAAATTCAACGCTTTTTACACTTTCATGCAGCGAGTTTTTCTATGAAATAAAAAAGACACCAAGTGATTCACCTGATGTCTTTTGTATAAATATATTTAGTTTTGCGCTTCCAACTGTTCCTCAATCTGTGTCACATAACGGTTTGCGTTATATGCCAACGGCGTACCC
>JAGAOE010000178.1 GCA_017623885.1 Eubacterium sp.
CTGATCATTCATCTGCAAGATCACATCTCCCGGCTCCAGTTCCAGTTCCTCTGCAATGCTTCCCGGTGCAATCGAAGCAATTTTGTGTGTATTTTTATTCATAGCTACCTCTGTGTTATCTTTATTTTGTAATAGGAAACAGCATCTTTTATCGACCTGTTCTATTACACAAAAATATCCCCGGTATTCATTATATACCGAGGATATTTTAACATATCTGACATTTATTATTCAACCTTTGATATCGTTCACTGTTTTTCAAAGGCATCCGTTGCGGGTCTAACGTCCGACCACACAACGACTCTTAAATCGCTCTTATTTTTCTTTCTACTTACTATTCGTACTCTGTCAATTCTTTTATCATCTGCATCGTCTGCTCAAAGCTATCGTCTATGTACAGATAAAGATTTGTACCTGTGCCTGTTCCATCCAGATACTTCGAAGATATTCCGACACCTTCTGCCATGCGAACATCCTGATGCGGAACGTGAAGCTCGATGTACAATTCATCACTGTTTTCCTCTACATCAGTCGTTGCCATTGCCCCTGCGCGGATATCTGCCACAAGCGCATCATACAGCTCGTTCATCTCCTTTTTCGAACCGTAAATCTGGTAGGTATGATAGATTCCGTCAGCCGGATTTTCCTCTGAGAGATGCGTAATCTGTGCTAATACAACCTGCCAGTCTAATTCCTCATAATTCATTCCAAAATATGAGCGCAGGATTGCATCCGGGTCGTTACACAACGCCAGACTTTGTTTTTCCACTTCCGCATCAAACGCTTGATCCGTCGTTTGGATACGATAAGACCGCTCTACTGTTTTTCCATTGTCCAACTGATAGTAGAATGAAATATAGCGGTAAAACAGCTCCTCTCCGTCGGTTCTTTCCGACTGCGCTTTTAATTCGCTGCTCTGTTCCACAATCGTCTGATGCAGTTTTTGTACCGCTTCGATATCCTCCTCTGTTTCAAAGCAGACAGATCTCTCTGCATGCACGGTCACCCATTCAATATTTTCTGTCTTCGGTATATAAGCTTCAATCCCAAACACATCGACCTCAAGCATCACCACCGAAACCAATAATACCGCCACACAGCTCACACATTCCATAACCGTTTTTTTACGGAATACGCGAAAGCTCTTTTGAATAAACATCTGTGCCACAAAAAAGAATACCACACAGCATATCACATCAAAAACGATAAATCGATAAATTCGATTTTGCTGGCTGCCAAACGTACCCAACAAATAAGTCCACATCACTGCAAATGTGCTTCCACCTATCAATGCGGTCATCCAACGGCAAACCGGTGCGCACCAACGCATTGACAGGAAATCACCTGCACACTCCACGCGACGCTTCCGGTACAAATAAAGTGCCGCAGCCAATAATGCAATACCAACAACTACATACACTGCCAGCATACCCATACCCTTTACCCGATAATACTCATCCGGCTTGTAAAATCCGACTCTGCTCATCATACACGCGGTCGGAAACAACGGGTGTGATTCCATCGGAATCAATTCTCCGTCCAGTCCATAGACAAACATGGATGTCACGGTATTGATAAGCCATACAAAAATCACATAAAACAAATTTGCTATGATGTAAAACAAACCAAGCGTCAGCATCTGTCCGGTGAACATGACCAGAACGCTGCTCAAGCCAACAAAAAATAACATTTCTCCTGCCGTGATACCAAACCATGCCCAGATCATCCAAATCATATCATTTGCTTTTCCAAGCATCATGAAATTCATCACAAACGCCACCAATAACATCGGTAAAAGCATCAACGATGCCGCTGACAGGCAATTCGTCACAAACAATTCCGTTCGTGTCACAGGAAAGGCATGCATCATATTCGCGCTACGGCTGTGGAACAAATATCCAAATACTGCCGCCGTAATCACAATCGCCGCAAAAAACACACCAATCGGTTCCGTGACATTCATAAAGTGATCACCTAATATCTCTCCGGCTGTGCGCGCATCTTCGATATAATATTCATGATTCAATTCCATATGTAAAATGACCGGATGAATCATCATGAGATACAACAAATATATAACAGCAAACGGCCAGAAACGCGTCAGATTTTTTGTATATATCGTCCGGTTAAAACAGGAAATCTTTGACTGCATAATCCGCACCTCCCAGTTCGTAAATAAAAATCTCTTCCAATGACAGCGGCAATACATCAAATAATGTCGGCTTCATCGGGCTAATCTGTTCGCGCACCGCTTCACTTGTTCCTTTTACAATCAGTGTATGCACACGACCCACCGTCGTTTTGTGAAGTATCTGCATCTGCTTCGGAAGCTCCTGACTGTCATCCTGGAACACAACCTGAATTTTTGTCACGCTTCCCTGTAAATCAGAAAGTGAGCGTTCTATCAAGATTTCTCCTGCATTCATAATACCAACATGGTCACACACATCCTCCAACTCACGCAGATTGTGCGAGGAAACCAACACGGTCGTACCACGCTCTGCCACATCCCCCATAATAAGACTCCAAATCTGACGTCTCATCACCGGGTCTAGTCCGTCTACCGGCTCATCCAAAATCAACAACTGCGGTCTACAGCACAATGCCAGCCAAAATGCAACCTGCTTTTGCATTCCTTTCGACAAACTTCGAACATTGCGCTTTACATCTATTGTTGGAAAACAATCTTTCAGTTTATAAAATAATTCCTTATCGAAGTTCGCATACATCCCACCATAAAATTTCATCATGTCGATTGTATTCGCCTGTGTAAAATAAAAGAAATCGTCCGGTATATATGCATATTTTTCTTTTACGGACGGATTCTCATACACCGCCACACCATCAATCTCTATCGAACCCTGATCCTGTCGATACGCACCTGTAATATGTCGGATAATCGTAGATTTTCCGGCACCGTTCGGCCCTACCAGACCATAAATCGAGCCCTTCGGAACATGCATGTTCAAATGATTTAAGGCTCGAAAACCATCAAAATCTTTTACAACATCTGTAATCCGAATCATTGTTTTTCTCCTCCTTCTGCCAATTCTTCTATTCGTCGAATCAATGCTTCTTTCTCTTCCGATAAAAATAACAATTCTCTTACGATTTCATCAAATTGCTTCAACAACGTCTCATTCCTCCTCCCGGTTACTTCCGATTGCTCTGCGGCAAAGCTTCCTCTGCCCGGCACGGTGTATATATAACCTTCCATTTCCAATTCACGATATGCCCGCTGAATCGTATTCGGATTTATCGCCAACTCACTCGCCAACTCGCGCACACTCGGCAGCTTCTCATCTTTTGCCACAGCTCCGGTAATCACCAGTCGCCGCAATGCCTCTTTGATTTGTTCATAAATCGGTTTTGCATCTCTATAATTCAATTGGATCATCGCCTCTGTAACCTCCTTTCTCACCTTCCTACAGTATATTTAGGCGTTTGCGAAACTCCGATTTTCTGTGCCGCCACTGTGCAACATTACCAAACCACCGCAGATACGCTTGCGCTACCCTCGTCTCGTAATGGTACATAAGGCGCTAAAACACAGCGCCTAAGTACCAACGGACTC
>JAGAOE010000179.1 GCA_017623885.1 Eubacterium sp.
ATATTATTCGTTATGACTTTCCACGTTCGTCTGAGCATGCCCGATCCTCCTTCTCCATTTTTGCCACCGGGATTCGCCGTATCCTGCATCTGACAGCTCCATCAACTGACGCTTCAGCTCATCACCGTCCAGCCCGCGCGTAATCACGCCGCCCAGCGCAGATGACACGGCTCCGGTCTCCTCGGATACGATAATCGTCAGCGAATCACTGACTTCACTAATACCCACTGCCGCACGATGTCTGGTTCCCAGTTCTTTGTCCAGCTCCATATTATCTGACAGCGGTAAATAACAGGTCGCAGACACAACACGGTCTCCGCGCACAATAATGGCACCGTCGTGCAACGGTGTGTTTTTTTCAAATATATTGATAAGCAACTGACTGGATACTAAAGAATCCAGTGTGATACCGGTTCTCTCATACTCACTGAGCATAATATCTTTTTCTATTACAATCAGTGCGCCGGTCTTTACCTTTGCCATCTCGAAGGTCGCTTTTACCAGCTCATTGACCGTTTTCTCTGAAAATCTGTGCACAACACGATTCGGGTCCCAGCTAAACATACCGAGGAAAAATTTTTTTCTTCCGAGCTGATCCAATGCCTTTCGCAGCTCCGGCTGAAAAATCACTGCCAACGCAATAATTCCGACATTTAACAGCTTTCCTGCCAACCACAAAATCGTGTTCATCTGGAACAGAGCCGCAATCAACACAAACACGACAATCACCAATATTCCTTTAAACAGCACCCAGGCGCGCGTGTTCTTTATCCAAATCAGAATACTGTACATCAAAAACGTGATGATGATAATCTCCACGATATCGATCACCGTCACTGACGGAATATTCAACCAAAACATATATTTATCACGAAATGCAAGCATTCCATTCAGCAGTCGTTCCACCGGCTCACTTCCTTTCTACACATTTTTTATTTCTATCTTCGATTCTGCTAAAAATCTAACAAATTTTCGTCGATTTCCATCTCCTGCGCCAAATCCTTGCGCGTAATCGGCGCATCATCGCCGCTGAATTTCTGCACTTTCTTTTCGGTATTTGACACATAAATCTTCGGAATGGCTTTGACATAGTAATAATACTCGTCATCTTCAAACTGCACCCGCTCTGTCCGCGTATAGTCCAGATTAAAGAAAAAGAATTGTAGCACAAATCCAACTGCTGCACTCACAAGTATCGCCACAAATACGTGTGACATATTTACTGACAGCGTAAACTGCATGTCACAAATCAGGCAAAGCACAAACTGCATCAAGCAGCCCGTCGCTATCGCAATCAGCCATGCATGATTGATCGCCAGTCGTCTGATACACCATACGACTAATGCTGCGACTGCCAAAATAGCTATCATCACCACCATCTCGCGATTGCTCAAAAACTGATTCATCACTTCTATAAATTTTGTCAACACGGTATCTTCTTCGGTCATCTCTGCAATCGCCGATGCGTTCACCGTAATGCCGAACAGCAGATAATATGCCACTGTTCCGCATACCATCGCCAGTATCGAAACCGGATTATCGTCCATGAGTCCTATGATAATCGGCATCACATAGGGCACTTGAAAAACAAATGCCAACGGTGTCAGTACCGCATAAAATCCTTTTTTCGGCAACAACCGAAAATACAACAAAACAAGCATGCCCATGACAATCAGACACACTGCTGCTGCCGCCAACGACAAAGAATACAAATGCAACAATACCATCACTGCCGAAATCGCAACAATCGCATTCACCGGCAACAATGCACACGACAATGCAAGCACCAGCACTACGGTCATGCTGTTTAGTCTCGTCATATAGCCCATTTGTGAGCGTATCGTCATAAATGTGAGAAATGCCAATATACTTTTTATCACAGGAACCAGATACACTTCGTACTTACTGCAAAAGCCTCTGATCCTCTCTTTTATTTCCAACAACGTTGTCATGATTCTCCTCCATCCCGCTCAAAGCTGTTTATCACACGCTTCAAGTGTCGGTTGTAGCGTTTGACTTCTTTCTTCGCGCGACTATATTTTATCTGCGCGTAAATATAAATCGCGACAAGGTATATCACTAAAAACAATAAATAACGCAACAACACATCGATTGCAAATTGTTTTAAATCCATCGTATGTATGCTGGTCATAAGCATCTCCATATTACATACGCCCCAAATACCAAGTCCTGCTCCGAAACAAATCGTTCCATTTACAAATCCGCGCAACATATGAAGACCGACATAGTCTCCACGAAAATATCTGACAATCGGGAAATAATCCCGTCCTTTGCGATCCTGAAATGCCTGTAACTGCACCATATGGCGCACGCGTTCGTTATGAATCATATTACACCC
>JAGAOE010000180.1 GCA_017623885.1 Eubacterium sp.
AAGTCTGAAATCATCTTCATCAGACCATTGATGTTTGTCATTCCTATCACATTCCGCAGATAGCCGACTCCACCAATCTGAATACCCATCACTTCAAAATCACGATCCATGCGCAAATAGCTATTCAGTGTCTCCACAAATGCCAAACGGTTAAATGAACCCACCTGTGTATCCGTAAAATCTTCCGGATTTTCTAACGACAAGTACACCAACAGCATCACAAGTGAAACTGTAAACTGCATAATCAAAAGATTCGGTATCACCAACTGTATCGCAATACTTGCAATCGCTCCGAGTGAGTAAAACCACATCACCACGCGCTGCGAACGCGTCAGTTCATGGCGGTATAAAATGGTCTGAATCAACGCTGCCAGCATGTAGCAAGCCGCTACGATATACAAAAACGACATCCACGGTCCATGCTCATACATCCGGTTTTCACCAAACGAGAACACTTTGCGAGTCAAAGGTGTTGTGATAATCAGCAGTAAATCTATGATGTACAAACCAAAGCCGCACACATATTCCCAGCGGCCCCACTTTTCTGACGGTTTAATCAGTTCGCGCACATATACATAATAGAGCATCGGTATGCTGTTAAACAAACACCAATATACGATATTACATAAATAATTCAACGCCAGCGGCAGGCTATATGGATTTTGAATCGTATACACTGTCAACAAATCCAGCACATTGGAACACACAGATACCACCATTAGGACAACAAATACTTTCGTCACTCCAAGGTTAATCCTTCTGTTCGACTGATAGTGAAACAGTATCATCAAGGTCACTAATAATGCTGCCACATCATAATGTATGATATAATCCATCAAATTCCCCTTTGCTTGTTTTCTACAACTACTATATTAATAAGTTATCCTAAATGCTTTTGCGCTGCCTCCAAAATCTTGAACGGACTCGGCGGTTTCAACAAGTATCCCGCCGGCTTTAACGCAATCAGCTCTTTCACATGTTCTGCATCCGAAATCGCCGTCAGAAAAATAATCGGCACATCTTCCATACCGGGATGCTGCTTAATGAATTCATACGTATCTTTTCCATTAAATTCAGGCATCTCATAGTCCAGAAAAATAAGCTGCGGCGGCTGTTCTTCAATAATTTCCATCGCCTTCGGACCGGATGTCGCGCAGTAGACCTTATACTTACCTCCCAAAATATGGCTAACACTACCTAATATCATTGTACTGTCATCGATCACCAATATTTTTTTCTTGCCATCACTCATTGTTTCTTACTCCTGTCATTTCCACATTTTAATTATCAGTCATTTCATTCAAGTGCTGTGCCATCTCATGCAGCCTGCCGATAATTCCGCCGACCTCTTCTGTGACCTTGCTGTTTTCCGTACTCATCGACAAGGTCTCTGTCGAATGCGCGGTCACCTCTTCTGTCGCTGCAGATATGGTCTCTATTCCCTGTGCAATCGCGATGTTTGCACGTTCCAATTCTTTCATCAATGCCATTGTCCGTTCTGTATTCTCAGAAACCGCATCAATCTTTCCTGTAATAGCCTCAAAGCTCTTTGCCGTATCGTTGGCTGCCTGATTTTGAACCTTTGTATTTTCGATAACTTCACCTATCACCTGTACAACATTGTTCAGCTCACTCGAAATGTTGTTAATCAGCGACGTAATGTCCTCTGTCGCCTGCTGGGTCTGCTGTGCCAGAGATGAAATCTCACCTGCCACTACAGCGAAACCTCTGCCCGCTTCTCCCGCACGCGCCGCCTCAATGCTCGCATTCAATGAAAGAAGGCTGGTCTGTGAAGTCACATTATCAATCACATCAATAATTGACTGCATCTGATCTGTATAAGAAGTCAGACTTGATAATTCTTTTGCCACATTCTCATTCGCGCGATCCGAAACAGCCACCTGTTCAATCAACGTGCGAATATTTTCCTGTGAATGATGCAACTCTTCTTTTGTCGCCTGTATCTCTACCGCAATCTGATCTGTCGCTGTGCCGACGCGAGAAATCGTATTCTGTATTTCTTCCGTCTTTTGCATCTGCACCTGTATCGATTCTGCGGTCTCATTCGTGCCGAGCGAAACCTCTTCCATCGCAGCCACTGTCTGTCCGGTCGTATTTTCCAAAATACCCATCTTGTCAGAAAGTGTTCCGATATTTGCGGTCATCTGCTGTGAAGCTTCCAGCACTTGATCCATCAGATGTGATACATTCTGTTTTTCTTCATTTACTTCATCGACACGATCCTGATTGCTCTCTACCAGTACTTTGGTACTAATCACAAGGAACACTCCGAATATAATCGTTGACGCCAGTCGAATCTCTATATTCGCAAGGTCTTCCACGCCTACCTGACCTACTGCCCACTGCCAGATGACATGTATGATGTTTCCCAGCGCCACGACACCCATATAAAGACCTGATGCGCGAATGTTTGCCATCGGAATCACTGCCAATGCCATCATAAATGCATATGTATACGCGATCGGAGATACCGTCGTAAAAACAGTAAACATGTATAAAATGCAAAAACCAAACGGTAAGGTGTATTGTATCAGGCCAGAATCACGATTCTTCCGATAAATAATCTGATTCACAATCCAAGGCACAATCGCCAATGTGCAAAAAACCGCAAAATATTGAACTGTCCTGCTCTTCTTCAATACCTCAAGAAGATAACATGCTATCAATATAAATGTCATCACACTATACGATCCCATAGCTGTTTTGTTTGCCCGCTGCCGCGCCAGTACATCACGATCCATCTTATCCCTACCTCCATGTACGATTTATCCATGTTCAAAACTCTAATATTTGCTAAACAGATATATTATAGCAGATTTTTTTTCATCTGTCAGCTATTTATCGCGTTCAAATTCTAATGTTTTCGTTCGTCACAACTCGTTTGGCGACGCTCCATCTGTTTCCAACTGATAAAACCGTAAATATCATTAAACAAAAAAGCTGCAAAACAGACAACGACCGAAATATATTTCCGGTCTTCGATACTCGCCAGTACCCACAGTATAATCAGCACCACATCATTACACGCATATGCCACTGCATAATACGGATTGCGGCGAAAGGTAAGATAGACCGCCAGAAAACTTGTCGTGACAGAAAGCGTACTCGGAACGATATTTGCCGTATGATAATCGTCCAAAATATAATAAAACAAAATCGTCACCACAATCGTAAGTATCCACATAACACCGATTTCTTTTCCGCTAATCCGGTTGACACGCACTTCTGCACGATTGCCGTTGTAGGGATTTTTTAGCCACGAAATCAGTGCAAACACCGCCATCGGCATGGTCATTCCCAAATATGTAATCATCTCGCCGTAATACGAGAATGTATACGAAATCACACCATATAACAAACTGAACAAGACCATTAACACCTGACCAATCGGATTCCCCTTTGCATTAAAAATCAGTGATGTCACCCCTATCAGCGACGCCAGCAATGTCATATAATTTTCGCGGTCAAACAGACCAAACGACACAATAATAAACAGCACTGATGTAC
>JAGAOE010000181.1 GCA_017623885.1 Eubacterium sp.
AATTTATCTGATTTGGCAGGAATGATGCCCGGAGCGCAGCGGATTAAAAAGAAAAAGCCCAAAAAAGAAAAGAAGGTAGATCCGGTGCTGGATATTCGTTCGATTCCGGCGCCGCATAAAATAAAAGCCACCCTGGATGAATATGTAGTAGGACAGGAGCAGGCAAAAAAGATTATGTCTGTTGCGGTTTATAACCATTACAAACGCATCTTCTCAGAAGACGAAAAGAACGGCAATCAGGATGGTATCGAAATCGAAAAATCCAATATGTTAATGGTCGGACCGACCGGTTGCGGAAAAACATATTTGGTAAAGACATTGGCACAATTACTGGATGTGCCGTTGGCGATCACCGATGCGACATCACTGACAGAGGCCGGTTATATCGGTGACGATATCGAGAGCGTTGTCAGCAAATTGCTCGCGGCAGCAGATAATGATGTAGAGCGTGCAGAGCACGGAATTATATTTATTGATGAGATTGATAAAATTGCGAAAAAGAAAAATGCACATCAAAGAGATGTCAGCGGTGAGAGCGTACAACAGGGTATGTTAAAGCTGCTTGAAGGTGCAGAAGTGGAAGTGCCGGTCGGAGCGTCCAGTAAAAATGCGATGGTGCCGATGACACTTGTAAATACAAAAAATATTTTGTTCATTTGTGGCGGGGCATTCCCGGAAATGGACGAGATTATAAAAGAGCGTCTGAACAAAAATTCATCGATGGGATTTCATGCAGACCTCAAAGATAAATATGACAAGGAAGAAAATCTGCTTCGCTATGTGACCGTAGAGGATGTTCGAAAGTTTGGTATGATTCCGGAGTTTATCGGACGTTTGCCGATTTTATTCTCATTGGATGCATTGTCAGAGGACATGCTTGTGCGTATCTTAAAAGAGCCGAAAAATGCGATTATCAAACAATATCAGAAGCTGTTGTCGTATGATGAGGTAGCGCTGGAATTTGAAGAAGAGGCACTTTATGCAATTGCAAAACGTGCAAAAGAAAAAGAGGTCGGTGCACGTGCACTTCGAGCGATTATCGAAGAATTTATGCTGGATATCATGTATGAAATTCCGAAGGATGACAATATCGGAAAGGTAATTATAACGAAAGATTACATTGAAAATCACGGCGCACCGCAAATCATGATGCGCGGAGTTCCGCAGATTACAGAGCAGGTATGAAAAGAATGAGTGAGGCATCGCAGATGATAACAAAAGAAGCAAAAGAACAGTTGCTGTCGTTGATGATTGATGAGATGAAAGAAGCACAGCTAAAGCTGGGATATGCAAAGGAAGTGATTCGGTTGTATATTCCGATGCAGTCTTTGTGTGCAATATTGCAGATTCCGCCGTGTGATGCAAATCAGCTTTGTACCATGCTTCAGTCGGAATTTTCGGCAGAACCGTGTGTGCTGGGACAGATTGTGTTTACGGCATGCAAGGGAGAACGTATCGAGGTGCGTATCCCGGCAGAAGGTGCAACCTATGTGCATGAACAGGTGGAAAATCCCCCGTTCCTGAGCCGACTCATCGAATTATTTCAGCAAAATCATCACCTGTCAATTGAAGAGATCTGTGCCTGCTTTGCACAGTTTTCGCCGGACTATGTGTGCGAGAAGATGCCGGAGGGAACGGGCTTTGACTATGCATTGTACTTCCCCAATAAAAAGCCGGATGCATGGTATTACTGTATTCATTCAGAGATGAATCATACGATTTATCACCGTTTCAGCGAGCCGGACTATTTGGCGTTGATGGGTGAATCGACGGAACATTGACATGTTATATAAAGTTGTAATAGAATAAAAAACACACAAAATTTGTGAGGAGGTATTTTATGGAAGAGAATCAGCCGATTTCGGCAGAGAGTCAGACCATGCATCGATTTATTACCATCGGAGAAATTATGCTTCGTCTGACACCGCCAAATTATGATAAGATTCGTATGGCGTCGAGTTTTGAGGCAAGCTATGGGGGCAGCGAGGCGAATATCGCATTAGCACTTGCAAACTTAGGCGTAGACAGCACATTTTTTACAGTTGTTCCAAACAATAGTCTGGGAAAGAGTGCAGTTCGTATGATGCGAAGCAATGATGTACATTGTGCACCGGTTATTTACAGTACACCGGAACAGACGCCGACGCATCGATTAGGCAGCTACTATTTAGAGACCGGTTACGGAATACGTGCCAGCAAAGTGACGTATGACAGAAAGCATTCTGCAATGGCAGAATTTGATTTTTCACAGGTGGATTTGGAAGAACTGCTCGAAGGTTATACGTGGCTGCATCTGAGCGGAATCACACCGGCGATTTCAAAGAGCTGTAGAAAATTGATTTTGGACAGCCTTCGTATCGCGCGTGAAAAGGGATTGACGATCAGCTTTGACGGAAATTTCCGAAGCAAAATGTGGACGTGGGAAGAAGCGCGTGATTTTTGTACTGAGTGTCTGCCCTACATACATGTATTATTTGGAATCGAACCTTATCATTTGTGGGTGGATGAAGCAGATCACGCAAAGGGTGACGTAAAGGATGGCGTACCGCTGCAGCCGAATTATGAGCAGCAGGACGAGGTTTTCCAAAAATTTGTAGAACGTTACCCGAATCTGAAATGTATCGCGCGTCATGTCCGCTATGCGCACAGTGGTAGCGAAAATAGTCTGAAGGCATATATGTGGTATGCGGGACATACGTTTGAAAGTAAAATGTTTACGTTTAACATTTTGGACCGTGTTGGAGGCGGAGATGCATTTGCCAGCGGACTCATCTATGCGATGATGAATGATTACAAGCCGATGGATGTAGTGAATTTTGCGGTTGCAAGCAGCGTGATTAAGCACACAATTCATGGAGACGGAAATATTACAGATGATGTTTCTACGATCCAGAATTTGATGAACATGAATTATGATATCAAACGTTAAATAGGTATTTGTGAAACGCCTCATTGACCTTACCGTGATGTTGCACATCTTCGATAAAGAAAATTGGCGTTTCGCAATTACCGAATCTAACGTTAAATATAAGGAGGAAAAACAAATGAAGACATTAGAAGAATTAGGATTTGAATTACGCCATATCGGCATTAACTGTGAGAGCGAAGGAGAAGCAGACCAGGTTGCACAGTCATTCGATGATATTTTTGGATTTACAAAGAAGGTGGGAAACAGCTCTATTTTTGCAGGAACTGCAGTAGAAGCGATGAAGACGCCGTATTTGGGAGCAAAAGGTCATATCGCCATCGGAACGACAGATGTAGATGCGGCAGTAGAATATCTGGAGGCGCAGGGTGTTAAATTTAATCAGGAGTCAGCAAAGTATAAAGACGAAAAGCTGATGGCGATTTATTTAGAACAGGAAATCGGCGGATTTGCAGTACACTTAGTAAAAAAATAAGTGCTAAGCGATAAAGTAGTTGTAAAGTAAATGGATATATGGAGAATTAGCATTTGGAAAGTAAGAAAAAGAAACAACTAATTGCAAATGCGATTTTATTTGTAGTTATATTAGTAGCTACGATATGGTTTGTATTTCGTGATGAAAATGTGGAAGAAGTAGTATTTGCCATGAAGCAGATGTCAGTTGGACATCTGCTTTTGGCAGTGTGTGTCGCATTTGTGTATGTCGCAGCAGAAGGATTTATGATGTGGTATCTCTTGCGTTGTATGTCCGGGGCGAGTAGTTTGAAAAGCTGCATTAGTTGTGCATTTATCGGTTTTTTGTTTTCAGGAATTACACCTTCTGCGACAGGCGGTCAGCCCATGCAGTTATATTATTTGAAAAAGGATGGTAATTCGTGGTCGTTTGGCTCACTTGCGCTGATGATACTTGCCTTGATGTATAAGCTGGTGCTGGTTTTGTTCGGCGTAGGAATCTGGCTGTTTTGGGGAACATCCCTGAAGTCTTATCTGGGAATCGGCTATTATCGGTTGTTTTTGCTGGGATTATTTTTAAATTCTGCGTTAGTGGCAGGACTATTGATGGTGATGTTGACGCCGTCTGTAGTCCGTCTGCTGATTGACAAGGCAGAGTGGCTGGCGGTAAAGCTCCATATTATGAAAAAAGCGGGTTCAAAGAGTGCACGTTTGGATCATTTTATGGGAAATTATCAGGGGGCGTTGCGCTACTTGAAACAGCACAAGGAGCGAATGGTCGTGATCTTGCTGGCGACAGTGCTGCAAAGAGTGTTGGTTTTTGCATTGACCTATATCGTATATCGCGGAATGGGACTGCAGGGAACTGCATGTACGACAATCATGTGGCTGCAGGCGTCGGTGTATATCGCAGTGGATATGTTGCCGATACCGGGAGCGCAGGGTATTACAGAAGCGATGTACCGTCATGTATTTTTGACAATATTTGGCGTGGGAAGCGTGACAGCATCGATGTGCATCAGTAGAGGTGTGAGCTTTTATTTGATGCTGCTTGTCGGAATATGCGTCGCATTTTATCAGTTTGTAATAAAAAAAATGGGATGATTTCTACATCGAAATCATCCCTTATTTTGTTTCGTATGCGAGATTCTATTAGCAGTTTTCTAATGCCTGTGACAAATCGGCAATCAAATCTTCGATATCTTCCAGTCCGATACTGATACGAACTAATTCTGCAGGAACGCCGGCTTCCTTTAGCTGTTCATCTGTCATCTGACGATGTGTCGAAGAAGCGGGATTCAGGCAGCAGGTACGTGCATCTGCTACATGTGTTTCGATGGCTGCGAGCTTGAGATTCTTCATGAAAATGCTGGCTGCTTCGCGTCCGCCTGCAAGACCAAAAGAAACGACACCGCAGCTACCGTTCGGTAAATATTTCTCAGCCAGTGCATGATACGGGTCATCCGGAAGACCACAGTAGTTGACATACGCTACCTTCGGATGATCATGCAGGAATTCTGCTACAGCCTGTCCGTTCTCGCAGTGACGCTTCATACGAACATGGAGACTTTCCAGACCAAGATTCAGCAGAAATGCATTTTGCGGACTCTGAATGGAACCGAGGTCACGCATGAGCTGTGTCGTACATTTTGTAATAAAAGCACCGGCGTTGCCAAATCGCTCCGCGTAGGTGACACCGTGATAGCTTTCATCAGGAGTCGTGAGACCGGGATATTTGTCTGCGTGAGCCATCCAGTCAAAGTTTCCGCTGTCTACGATTGCACCACCGACACCAGCACCGTGTCCATCCATGTATTTGGTTGTTGAATGGGTGACGATATCAGCGCCCCATTCGATCGGACGGCAGCCGACGGGTGTAGCAAATGTATTGTCAACGATTAACGGTACACCGTGTTCATGTGCCACTTTTGCAAATAATTCGATATCTAATACAGTCAATGCAGGGTTTGCGATTGTCTCACCGAACATTGCTTTCGTGTTCGGACGGAATGCTGCGTGCAGTTCCTCTTCGGTAGCAGTCGGAGCTACAAATGTCACATCGATACCCATGCGCTTCATGGTGACAGCGATGAGATTGAAAGTACCGCCGTAGATACTGCTGCTGGATACGATATGGTCACCGCACTCGCAGATATTAAACAGTGCAAAGAAGTTTGCAGCCTGACCGCTGGATGTAAGCATAGCAGCAGTACCGCCTTCCAATTGCGCGATTTTAGCAGCGACATAGTCATTCGTAGGGTTCTGCAGACGGGTATAGAAATAGCCCGATGCTTCCAAGTCAAATAATTTACCCATATCTTCACTGGTATTATATTTAAAATTAGTGCTCTGAATAATGGGAATCTGGCGCGGTTCGCCGTTTCCGGGTGTGTAGCCGCCTTGTACACAGATTGTATTTGTCTTCATTCGAAAAATCCTCCTAATATCTAAAAAAATTGTAACAACTGACTCCTATTCTATCATTTGATGTGGATTTTAACAACACTTTTATGATATGATAAAACGGAGAGTAAAAATGCAAAAAAGGGGTTTTGCAGGGATGTCTGATAAATACATGAAGATAAAAAAATGGCTGTGGCTGTTCTCTGTGATTTTTTTGGTGATAGCGGTCTATAAAAGTTTCGGAATAGACAGACTGTCACATAAAATCGCACCGTCAACGATTCATGTGACAGAAATCGGATGGACGGGGTGTACGCAGATTGATGAGGAAACCTGGGATTATACATATCGTTTGCCGACCTTGATTAGCTCGGATCAGATTGTCAGTGTCGCGACTTATTGGGTGGGTGTGAATGTGTATGTAGACCAGACCCTTGTTTTTTCTTATAACGATTTTGAGCATGAAAAGGGTGCTTGCCGTCAGTGGATTCGAATGCCTTTGTGGGCGGCGGGCAGAACACTGCATGTCGTTTATCACGGAGAATATGATAGGGTACAGATGTCAGCAAAGGAAGAGGCATATATCGGAAATGCAGCACTTGTCTATTTCAAATTTGTGCAGGAGCGTATCTATGCGGTGATATTTGCCGTTGTAGTGGTATTGATGCTGGCATTGCTTGCCTATTTCTATCGATTGATGAACAAGAATATGAACGCGTCATTGCGTCGGGAAGTGGCATACCTGGCATTGTTTATGCTGGCGACCGGAATATGGATTATCTGCGATTCACAGATTTTGTTTGTTCTCATGACGAATACTGCATTGAATGTGCTGTTGTCCTATAGCGCGTTGATTCTGTTTCCGATGTTTTTAACCATGTTTGTCAGTGAAGCGGCGAACCATAGACAACCGTTGCTGGATTTCTTTCCGCTTGTTCATATGACAGAATTGTTGATAGTAATCGGTGGATATCTCACCGGCATCGTTACATTAGACCACTCGCTAAAACTGATACATCTGATGCTGGTAGTTACGGTGATTGTGAATGTTTGCTGTAGCGTACTGGAAGTTTACCGAAACAGAAATCAGGAAATGAGAAAAGTATTATTGGGATTTGTGGGGTTCTCTATATGCGGTGTGATTGCGTTGGTGATATATTGGAACTCTCCGACGATGAATTATGCGGTGGTTTATTGTGCGGGACTGACGATTTTTTTGATGTTTGTATTATGGGCGGCATATGAGAGATTGTATCTGGTACTGGGACATAATGCACAGGTGATGGCATACAAGGAGCTGGCATACAAAGACGTTATGACAAATCTTGGAAATCGCGCGGCGTTCATGAATGATTCCAAGCAGTTGGAGCGTGCGCATTCGCCGGGTATCATTGTTATGGATGTAAATAATTTAAAGACGGTGAACGACTGCTACGGACATCAGGAAGGCGATCTCATGATTTGTAATGCTTCGGAATGTATTGCTAGAGCTTTTGAAGGAAAAGGAACAGCGTATCGCATTGGCGGTGACGAGTTTGTGATTTTGTTGGAGAAAACGACAGAGGCACATAT
>JAGAOE010000027.1 GCA_017623885.1 Eubacterium sp.
CTCCTTTTTCTCACACTTAATATTTTTACTAGGCGATTGCAAAACTCCTCGTTTACTTTCCCACATAGCGCAACATTATCAACGACCATAAGCAGATACTCTGAGTCCGTTGGTACTTAGAGTATCTGCGGTGGTTTGGTAATGTTGCACAGTTGCGGTATAGAAAATCAAAGTTTCGCAAATGTCTAATTATATTACAATTATTCTGAACCAGACCGCTTCATCAAAACAGGTTCGCTCTGAATCGTTTTTCATATTTTTTAGTATCACATATCCTGCCTAAAATGTAAACCGAAAGAATCTCTCTTCGTTGACAAACATTTCTCTTTTTATTATACTTTGCAAATGTAAATAATATAAAGCAAACACTTGCGAAATTCATAAATTACCTAAATCAAAAGGTATATGATAGTTTCGCAAGAACCTTTTATCAAAACATTTAAAAGAGGAACAATTTTATGGAAATCGAACGCAAATTTTTACCGGTAGAGCTACCCGCAGCACTTGACTCCTACCCCGTGCAGCACATCGAGCAGGGCTATCTGTGTACCAATCCCGTCGTGCGAATTCGCCGCAGCAACGATGACTATTACCTCACCTACAAATCCAGCGGACTACTCGCCCGTGAGGAATACAATCTGCCGCTGGACGCAGCTTCTTATGCACATCTCAAGGCAAAAGCCGACGGACGTGTCATCGAAAAGAAACGTTATGTCATTCCGTATGATGACAAGCTTACTATCGAGCTGGATATTTTCGAAGGTGACTTAAAGCCATTGATCCTCGCAGAGATTGAATTTCAAAGCGAAGCAGATGCTTTGGCATTTCAGCCTCCTGCATGGCTCGGCAAGGATGTCACATACGATTCACACTATCACAACAGCACAATGAGCAAGGCAGATTACATCTTGTAATCTGCCTTGCTCATTATCATTCTATGCTCATTCTTTATCGGAAACGATTGATTTCGTATCTCTTTTTTGCCTCCAGACATCCCTTTAACTGACGATAACGATCATCAATGTCTCCATCCGGAATCACAACATCCAAAGATACTGCCATCGTGTCAATCAGATAGTCGTTCAGCTCAAACTGCATACGGTGTAAAATCTCAAGCTTCTCCTCATAAGTCTCCGCATCCAAAAATGTCATCAACGCATCAAACTGCGCCGGTTTTTGTTCCATATCCATATCTTCCCTTCGCCTGCCTTTCTCGTCAAGACTGTGTCATCGCATTGAGCATATCTGTCGCTTCTGCCAGAAAGTCTCTCTCAAACGACAGATTTCCGTCATATCCTTTGACGATCAAATCCTGCACTTCATCAATCAGATGATATGTGTCATAATCATCCAGTCCCGGCTGATTGCGAAGCTCCGCTTCATGCGAATGCATCTCATGCTCCCGATGGTGATGCTGTGCTTTCGCTTTGTCCTTCACGATTTCTTCTCCATTCGGTATCCGGTCAAGCTCTGACGCACCACGTGCCTTTATCGTATCATTCGAGAAATTCTGATTCGCGTTTTCCTTTGCCTTTTGCAAAATCGCACCGTTATTCTGGGGCTGCTGCGTTTTTTTAGGCTGCGGCAATTGTCCTTTCGGATAATGCTTTTGCGGCACATTCGGTTTCACCTGCTGCATACGTGACACGTTCGGCTTTACCTGTTGTGTACGCGGTACATTCGGTTTTACCTGCTGTTTTTTCTTTGCATTATTTGTGCATTTAATGACAATATACACAATAATGGCAATCCATATTATTATACCTATCATCGCTACTCTCATTTCTATCGTTTTGTCACTTCATTCTTAATTGCCGGCATAGCGCTCCAGCTCCAGTTCAATGACTCTTTGCATCTCCGCACTTTCTACCGGTGCCGCTCCCAAATCCGACATCTTGCCTTCGTTATTCATATACATGAACTGTCTGTCATCTGCTTCTTTGCCACGCATTACCATGTAATAACCTGCACACTCTTTTTCTTTGTGCCAGGTCACATAAATACGCAGGCATCCGCCCTCTACCACTTTTTTCGTCGGCATGGATATGTGGATCATATCCAACTGCGGATGCACACCCAACTGCATCACTTCAAAATCATCGGTCGTATACGGCAGTTCAATCTTATCACGATACTGATCTTTAAAGTA
>JAGAOE010000182.1 GCA_017623885.1 Eubacterium sp.
GATTCGCCGCTGAGCTTGAGGAGGACTCTGCTGTATTTCGTTCTCATAATTATACGTTTTTGCCAAAATTACTATAAATTTCCGACATGGCGAAATATCCCTCTGAAAAAATATCAGCCGGTTTGATAATGCATCTTATCGGCCGTTAGCCTTTGAATACTGATGCGCGGTGGAACTGCATATATGATTGTCGGTCCTCGTCGAGCGGGAGCAGTTGTATGAATTGTCCGTCTTTAATGCCGAGGCGCTCTTTATTTTTGGGAGAAATCCAGTTAGACAGAACGATGCGGCGATCCTCTGTAAAAGTCATCAGCCCCCTGTCGAAAAGTCTGTCATATAAAGGCGACAGCATGAATCCGTTCTTTGGGTCAATTTTTTCGGAGTCAGTGGCTACTGCCCAGGGCTTGATGTGGCTGGCGATAAGCAAACGCTCGTCGTTGATCATTGTAATCGGACAAAAAGGACATTCAGAAAGAAGTTTGTCACGATAAATGCCTTGACCCTGACGGGCTTTGCGTATTTCATTCTGTCGCGACGATTCTTTGGGAACGGCTACTGATGCCGAAATTTTTTCGCTTTTTTTTCCGTATGTATAGACGAGGGCTGCCTTTTTATCGGAAATAGCTTCGAAGTCAGCAAAAAGTTTCCAATAATACAATACGGCACCTGTATTGTCTGTCAGCTGCATAACAGATATGTATGTTATGAGCGGCAGAGAAATTTCGCGGATCAGCTGATAGCCTGCGTCCTTGGAATTAACATATCCTCGAGGCCCTCCTATTTGGTCTTGAGCTGTGACATTAAACTCAATTATCTCTGGTAACTTCTCGATTTTGGTGACTCGCTCTTTCCATAACTTAGGCATTTCATCTGCCCCGCGATAGTCTTGGGATGGATGAAGGTATTCGGCATGGAGTGCATTCATGTAAGACAGAAGGTCGCTTTTCAGCAAAAAGCATTTGGCGACAAAGCCCTCGTTCCCAAAGAACGGATACATCACAGATTTTGAGGCTATATACAATTTGGCTTCTCCGTTACCACCTCCGATTTTAGAAGGCCGCATCACAAAGCAGTCAGGCACAGTAATGGGAGAATCAAGTGTATCTATAAAGTTGAAATTTTGGCCGTCAATTTTCATTGTTCAATTCTCCGTATTTTGTGATGTCGAGTTGTTTGAGCAATGCGATGAGAACATCCACTACAATACTGTTCCCTGCCTGTTGGTACATCGAAGTGTCCGACACAACGATTTTGAATGAATCTTTAAAACCCATAAGACGCAGGCACTCACGTGGCGTGAGCTTGCGAATACGTCCTTTGTGGGTGACATAGTTGTCTACACCGGCACGGTGCATTTTATGCATTGACTGTAACAGTGGCCGTGCGATATCGAGGTCTGTTTCTGTTGAAGTTCTGAAGTTTTTAGTACCTGGTGTTAAAACGTAGTTTCTTACTTTTTCGGAGAGATAATACTTTTCTTCAACGTCTCTTACGTCGAATATAAATTCATCCCATCCTTCTTCATATGGTTCATCTGCCACGACCGGATGGTAAACAAAATCACCATGCCAGTTGAATTGTTGATTCCGCTTTTGGCAGAGTGCCACGTCTCCGTTTATCTGAGTGTAGCATTTTGACCTGTTTTTAGTTGAGGTGACAAATTTAATGCCCTTTTCTTTTAGGAAGTATCGGGTCTGAATATAATCTTCCAAAAAATCGTACATCCTGTATTCAAGAGGTATCGGATCCGGAAATTCAAATTCGGTAGGTTCTCGGAATCCGATGCAGAAGATCCGCTCAAGATGTTGCGGAATGCCGTAGTCCTTGCTGTTGAGTATCTTAAAAAAAATCTGATAGCCGCAATAATCTTCAAAGGTATGCCGGATTACTTCCCAGGTGTTTCCTTTGTCGTGGTTAATCAGGCCTTTTACATTCTCAAAAATGAATACTTTAGGCTCACATTCCTTGACTATACGTGCAAATTCGCGAAAAAGCGTACCTCGGGTATCCTCGAATCCCTTTCTTTTTCCAACCATTGAAAAAGCCTGACATGGCGCACCCCCAACAAATATATCTACTTTACCCTTGAAGGGAGAGATCGGAAGAGCACACGTCTGAA
>JAGAOE010000183.1 GCA_017623885.1 Eubacterium sp.
AAATCAAATTGAACTTGCCACAGAAGAAGATAAGAAATATAAAATCGACAGATGGGCAAGACTCTTTCGAGCAAAGACATGGGAGGAATTGCGTATGGTAGCACAGAGCGATAATTACATGAGCGAAGCAGCAACACAAATCTACAAGCTGAATGCGGATGAAATTGTCAAAGAACAATGTCGTGCACGAGAAGAATACGAGCGTCATGAACGTCGTATGAAAAAGCGTTTGGAAGAAGCTGAGAGAGGATTGCAAGCTGCAAAGCAAGAAGTGCTTGCAGCGAAACAACGCATAGCCGAATTGGAGAGACAACTCGAACAAAAAAACAGCAGTAACTAAAGACAACATAATAAACAGCAAGAGTACCACATCGGAGAAAATAAGCACTGCATATTTGATAGTTCCGGGTCGAACGATTGGAAGAATATCAGATAGGCAGTGCTTTACATTTGATAAAAGATAGATGTCGAACCGATTAGAGTCGAACAATGCGGTAGTCGTGATGTACGGCAGGCAGAAAAGTTTCAAAAACATCTTTTGTGCGGAGCTTGAGACTGGAAGTATTGATGCATGGATGACAACCAAAATATTCCGCCTTTAACAAAGCTTCATCAACCAATAATTGAACATGATTTTCGTGGTCATTCATGAGCCCGAGCACACTGACAGAACCGGGTGTGATATCGAGATATTCTTCCATATATTCTGCAGATGCAAAAGAAAGACGCGGGCTGTCGATTTGTTTTGATACATCTTTTGTGACAAACTGTTTCTCACCACACATGGCAAGTAAGAAAAATTGCGTTTTTTGGCGATTGCATAAAAACAGATTTTTGCAAATGGCAGCATCGCCCAGCACTTCATCAATTGCAGCGCAGGCTTCGATTGTCATGGCTGCTTCGTGGTCTACGCGCTCATATTCGATACCGAGTTGATCTAAGAGGTCGTAGCAGCGTACCTCTTTATCCAGACGACGTTCTTTGGAAAGGGGACGTCCTTTTTGTAAACATAATTCCATATAAGTATACTCCTTTGTCAAATTCTCCACCTATCATAGCTGATTATGAAGAAAATGGCAAATTGAATGATACGATTTTGTGTAATAGAAAATTCCGTCAGGAACTTGAAAGCACGGAGTGAGTGAAGCATATTTTTAGAAACGAGGAAGCGATATGAAAACAAAACTTACTTATCAGGCGAGCGATTATGATGAAAAAATCAAACAGACCTTGCCGTATTATGAAGAATTTTATGAGCAGGTCATTCGACTGGTAAAAACGCATCAACAGCAGGCATGTAAATGGTTGGATGTCGGATGCGGAACGGGAAAAATGGCAAGCGAAGCGTTCAAACAAATCGAGATAGAGAAGTTTGTGTTTTGCGATTGTTCAGAGGAAATGTTATCGACAGCGCGTGAGCGATTCAAAGATTGTGATGCAGAATTTTTGGCATGTGAGGTGCAGTCGCTGCCATATGTTGATCAGTTTGATGTGGTGACAGCGATTCAGGTCAACCATTACTTACAGCGAGAAGAGCGAAAGTCAGCGATTCAAAATTGTTATCGTGCACTAAAAAAGAACGGTATATTTATTACCTTTGAAAATTTTGCACCTTTTTCTGATTATGGAAAAACAGTTTGTCTTGAAAAATGGAAGCAGTATCAGTTGGAACAGGGGAAAAGCGTGCAGGAGTGTGAGCAGCATGTACAAAGATATGGAAAAAATTATTTCCCGATTACGGTCACGGAACAATTGGAACTCATACACAGTTGCGGATTTCAGACGGCAGAGATTTTGTGGCTGTCAAATATGCAGGCAGGATTTTGGGCAGTGAAATAACAGTTGTTTTCTGACGCATCTGAAATCCATCCGTGAGGTATATTAAGAACCAAACTTTACCGGCTCATAATCCTGTAAGGGTGCCAGAAATCCCCGGTTTTTCAGTTCTTCATGAATATAATCCAGTATTACCACGCTATCGGCACTGATGGTGTGGTAATGGTAGTCCGAGGTAATATTTTTTAGCAGACTGGATTTTCCGGATGCGAGGTCTGCCATAAATCGCTTTATATCCAGTCGAGAGCGGATGTTCAAAGGAGCTTTGACGATATTGTAGATTTTGTGGTATACAAATACATCATCGACTCGTCCGCCACAGTCTACAATTAAGGACAATTCCTCCTCGGTCTCCGCGTCGGAGTGAATCATTTTAAATACCCGGCTTACGTTTTTGGTTGCGGAAAGGAGATAGCCTTGATTGGTGGAGATAATACGGTGCGAATTCGCACGAAGCAAAGCCATATCCTGTACAATCACCTGTCGGCTGACACCAAGCTTTCCGGCAAGCGCAGTTCCGGAAAGTGGAGTGTCACTGGATTCTAACAATTCTATAATTTTTGATCTTCGTTCTTCGCCGTTCATGACAAGCGTTCCATCCTTTCATAATATTACGGTGTAGGCGATTGCGAAACTCCTCGTTTACTTTCCTGCACAGTTGCGGTATAGAAAATCAGAGTTTCGCAAATGTCTATATTACTGTGAAATCGGGTGAAGATTTTTTAAGGATACATCCAAAATCGGTGCAGAGTGAGTAAGTGCACCGCTGGAAATATAATCTACTTTCAAATCTTTGATTTTTTCGATGTTTTCCTTTGTTACATTGCCGGAAATCTCTACTTCAGCACGACCGTCAATGATATTCAGTGCTTCCTGCATTTCATCGTGGTTCATGTTATCCAACATAATGATGTGTGCGCCGGCATCTACAGCTTCCTTTACCATTTCCAAATTTTCTACTTCTACTTCAATTTTACGGACAAAAGGAGCGTAATCCTTCGCCATTTCAATGGCTTGACGTACACCGCCGGCAGCGCCGATATGATTGTCTTTGAGTAATACACCGTCCGTAAGATTGTAACGATGATTGTGACCGCCGCCTACCCGAACTGCGTATTTTTCAAATAAACGATTGTTGGGAGTGGTTTTACGGGTATCCAACAGTTTGATAGAGGTTCCCTCTAAAAGAGCTGCCACATTGTGGGTATAAGTAGCAACGCCGCTCATACGCTGTAAGTAATTCAAAGCGGTTCTCTCACCGCTTAAAATTGTGCGGATATCTCCGGTTAATTTGGCAAGCAGTTGTCCTTTGCTTACGCAATCGCCGTCTTTGGCAAAAAGCACTACGTTTGTGCTACTGTCTAAAAGCGTAAAGACTCTTGCAAAAATGTCGAGACCGCAGATGATTCCGTCTTCTTTGCAGATGAGATCTGCTTCGCCAAGCTGTCTGTCAGGAGTCACACTGTTCGTGGTCACGTCTTCGCTGGTAATATCCTCACGAAGTGCGCTTAAAATAAAGGGATCTGCGTTTAATGTCAGGGTAATAGGATTATTCATTTTCTTGGTTCCTTTCTCTTGTTCGATATGATTGTTAGAATGTAACTATTTAAGCTCAGAATCGAAAATATAATATATTTCCAGAGTGCCGTCTGTGCTTTATGAACCGGAAGCACCTTTTAACTTTGGTAGTACCAATGTCTTATATTCGTCGGCAAGCGCCTTTGTATCTGTATGTTCCGTCACAAAAGAAAAAAGAGATACACCTTCTGTTTGCGCCGGTACATAGTTTTCTGAGATATCGTTTGCTGCGCGTTTGGCAAATACCAGACTTTCCAAAAGCGAATTGCTGGCCAGGCGATTTTTGCCGTGTACACCGTTGCAGGCGATTTCACCAATGGCATAAAGCCGGTCCATCGAAGTCTTTGATTCGTGATTTACCCGGATTCCACCCATAAAATAATGCTGTGCCGGTACAACCGGGATGCATTCATTCATCACATCGTAGCCCATTTCTTTGCAGTAAGCAACAATGTTCGGAAAGTGTGTTTCCAGTTCTTCGGCGGGGATTGGTCTCAAGTCTTCCCAGACAAAGTCCGTGCCGTCTTCCTCCATTTGTTTATAAATGGCTTTTGTCAGCAAATCTCTGGGGAGAAGCTCATCGACAAAGCGTTCCATATTTTTGTTATACAGTTTCGCGCCTTCACCGCGAACAGATTCAGAAATCAAAAAGCTTCTGTCATCTATCTTGGAAGAAAACAGGGTAGTGGGGTGAATCTGTATATAATTTAAATCTTTGGTTTCAATACCATGTTTTAGTGCAATGGCAATGGAATCTCCGGTCAAATGGCGGAAATTGGTAGAGTGACGGTAAAGTCCGCCGACACCGCCGGTAGCAAGTAACACATAATCGGCGGTGATTCGGGATATGGAATGATCCTCATTTTCTATCACGGCACCGTAACAGATGTTTCCTTCGCAAAGAATGTCTAATAGACACGTATGCTCATAAATGGTGATATTTTTGCGTTGTTGCGCCTCATTCAGTAAATGGGAAGTGATTTCCTGACCGGTAATATCCTTGTGGAACAGGATGCGCTTGTCACTATGTGCACCTTCTCGCGTGTAGCAAAAAGAGCCGTCTGCTTCCTTTTGGAAGTCCACGCCATAGCTCACCAAATCATTTACAACATCCGGCGAAGATTTAATCATGATTTCTACGGAAAGCGGATCATTTTCATAATGTCCGGCTTTCATGGTATCTTCAAAATAGGATTCATAATCTGCCGAATTTTTTAGCATACACATGCCGCCTTGGGCGAGATAGGAGTCACTGCTGGTCAAGTCACTTTTTGTAATAATGGTAATTCTTTTATCCGCCGGAAAATGGAGTGCGGCATAAAGACCGGCGCATCCGCTTCCGACTATAAGTATATCTGTTGTCATACATCCATCTTTCTCGTGTGATACACGGGTTTTGCTCTAAACTGAATTTGAAATTCAGTAAAGCTGTTTTTAAAGTTTGAGGCAAAGTATATCATATGATTTGACAATTGACAAGACAGGTGTGAAGAAAAGTTGACATGACAGGTGACAGAAATCTATACAGATGTCTTGACACCTGAAAAGCTCTTCACTATAATGTCAACTATTATAACTAAGATGAAACTGCTTGGCTCTGAACAGTTAAAAAATTGCAGAGAAACGTGCATGTAACTATTGATGCAGACGGAGGAATTATGAGTACAACAAGAGAATTACAGGATGCAATTATAAAAATAAAGAGAGAAAAGGACATTTGTATATTAGCGCATGCCTATCAAAGTCAGGATATTTTAGAAGTGGCAGATTATGTGGGAGATTCCTTTGGTCTCAGTCAAAAAGCGGCAAAGGCTCCGCAACAGACCGTATTAATGTGTGGGGTACGTTTTATGGCGGAGACGGTGAAAGTGCTGGCACCGGAAAAAAAGGTTCTTTTATCCCACCCGGATGCAGACTGTCCGATGGCAAGACAGTTTGATGTAGAGGAAATTAAAAAGCTGAAGGAGCAGTATCCGGGCTATGGAGTCGTTGCGTATATCAATACGACGACGGATTTGAAAACGATCTGCGATGTCTGTGTTACATCTGCTTCCGCAGTGAAAATTGTCCGTGATATGGAGCAGAAAAATATACTATTTATACCGGATTGTAATCTGGTTGCATGGGTGGCAAAGCAGGTTCCGGAAAAAAATATTCAGATGATAAAGGGTGGCTGTCCGGTACATGCGAGTATTAATGGACAGGAAGCAAAGGAAGCAAAGGAAAAGCACCCCGGCGCGCAGTTTTTGGTTCATCCGGAATGCGTCGCTGATGTGACAAATCAGGCAGATTTTGTAGGAAGCACCACCGCGATTATTGACTATGCGAAGAAGAGTGACTGCAAAGAATTTATTATCGGAACCGAAAACAGTATTGTGCAGCATTTGCAGTTTGAATGCCCGGATAAAAAATTTTATGCACTTTCAAAAAATCTTATTTGTACCGATATGAAACTGACAACGCTTGCAGATGTGTATCAATGTATGTTGGGAAATGCAGGAGAGGAAATCATGCTGACAGAGGAAGTGCGTCTGGCTGCGAAAAAGAGCATTGATGAGATGCTGCGTTTGGGCTGACTATAAGCAAAAACATGAGGAGAAAATAGCGAATGAGAACCCTTTATGTGACAGATTTAGATGGAACACTATTAAATACGAGTCATAGAATCAGCCCTTACAGTATCGAAGTGATTAATACGCTGGTGGAAAACGGTATGCTTTTTACTTATGCTACAGCGCGCTCGCTGGTGTCTGCCTCTGTGGTGGCGAAAGGACTTTTGACTAACATCCCTGTGATTGCCTATAATGGTGCATTTATTATCAATCCGGCAACAAAAGAAATTCTGGCATCGTCCTTTTTTGGCAAAGAGGAAACAGACAAGGTAGAGGAAGTTTTAAAACGATATGAAATTAGTCCGTTGGTGTATGCTTATGTGAATGGCGTAGAAAAAGTTACGTGGAATACGGCAAAGGAAAATGAAGGAAGCCGTTATTATCTGGAGGCGAGGAAAGGGGACGAGCGTTTTCGTCCGCTGACAGAGGCAGAAGTGTCTGAGCACTTGTATGAAGGCAGTATGTTTTACTATACCTGTATCGGAGAAAGAGAAGAGCTTTTGCCGGTATATGAAGTATTTTCACAGGATGAGAGATTTTTGTGTTCGCTGCATCAAGAGTTATACAGACCGGAATACTGGTGTGAAATTCTGCCGAAGAATGCGACCAAAGCAAATGCAATAAAAACGTTGAAAAAACTGTGGAACTGCGACAAAGTAGTGTCCTTTGGAGATGCCGTAAATGATATTCCCATGTTTCAGGTTTCTGATGAAGGTTATGCGGTGCGCAATGCAGTGGAGGAGCTAAAGCAACTGGCGACAGATGTCATAGGCAGTAATGATGAGGATGCGGTAGCGAACTGGCTGAAGAAGCATGCAGAAAATGTGCAAAGATAATCGGATAAAAGAATTGACTAATTGGAAATAGTATGGGATAATTAACATGTTAGTTGATAAAATGTGTTGTAACAAAAGTGTTAGTTGATAAGGAAAAAGCATTAGCGGCGTGCAGAAGAGATGCATGGACGTGAAAAACACAAATTAGGTAAGGAGGCGCATTTTATGCAGATGACATTTCGCTGGTACGGCGAAGGAAATGACAGCATCACGCAGGAACAGATTAAGCAGATTCCGGGCGTGACAGGTCTGGTATGGGCACTTCATGACAAGCAGCCCGGAGAAGTGTGGGAAATCGAAGAAATCGAAGAAGCACGTCGACAGATCGAAGGACATGGATTTAACATGGACGTAGTTGAATCCGTCAATGTACATGATGATATCAAAGTGGGACTGCCTACGAGAGATCAGTATATTGAGAACTATAAGCAGACATTGCGAAATCTGGCAAAGTTTGGTGTAAAGGTAGTTACTTACAATTTTATGCCGATTTTCGACTGGACAAGAACCGATTTGTTCCATCCGATGGGCGATGGCTCTACCGCTTTGTTTTATGAAAAGTCAAAGATTCAGCAGGATTATAAAGAAATGGCAAATTATATTCTTGAGAATCTGAACGGTCTGACTTTCCCCGGATGGGAGCCGGAGCGAATGGCAAAATTGGATGAATTATTTGAGATGTATCGTCCTGTAACAAAGGAAAAATTGTGGGAGAATCTGCAGTATTTCTTGGAGGCATTGATGCCGACCTGTCACGAGACCGGCATTAAAATGGCGATTCACCCGGATGATCCGCCGTGGGATATTTTCGGTTTGCCGAGACTTTTGGTGGACAAAGAATCAATCGGACGTTTCCTCAAGATGGTCGATGACCCGTACAACTGCTTGTGCTTATGTTCAGGTTCATTAGGTGCAAACAAAGAAAATAACGTACCGGATATCGTTCGTACTTATTGTGATCGTATCGCCTTTGCACATATCCGTAACGTAAAGCATTTTGAGAACGGAGATTTCACAGAAGCTTCTCACAGAGATTGTGACGGAGATACTCAGATTCTGGAAATCATGCGTGCATATCATGAGTGTGGATTTGATGGATATATTCGTCCGGATCACGGACGTCATATCTGGGGTGAGAAATGTCGTCCCGGTTATGGACTGTATGATCGTGCACTCGGCATTATGTATATGTGGGGATGCTGGGATATGTTAGAGCGTGAGGCAGGAAAGATTTAAATAAAGACATATAATAAAAGACCATTGCAACTGCAGTGGTCTTTTTGCATATTTGATAATCGAAATAAGAAGCATTTCGGTGAAACTTCTACGGCTCCAGTTTGAAAACGGGATCAGCAGGATAGCCGCCAGCACATTTTTGCATGGCACGTTGAATCGAATCACGAGACTCGCCCCAATCCTTGTCTTTGTTGCGGTAATCATTTTTTTCGACAAACCATGCGACATCTTTCTGGACGCGCTCCATGTGTTCCTGCATCATGGAAAAGATTTGCGGATAAAGTTCTTTTTTCTGTGTATCATTTAATCGCTTTTCAGCCGCTTCCATCAAATCGCCGAAATGCGGCAGGCAAAATCCTTTACTCTGTTTGAAAAGCTCCTGAAATTCAGGGTCTTTTTTCAGCATATCAAAAAATACATCCAGATAGCGGCCGTATATTTCATTAAAGTG
>JAGAOE010000184.1 GCA_017623885.1 Eubacterium sp.
CATATATGAACCTCTCTCCTAACATATTCTAATCACAAATGTAACGATAACGGAACGAAATCTCTTTCGCATTTGGTAAAATACTATGTATAATTGATACCGTCTCCGGAGAAACCGCATGAAATGCTACTTTTGTTTCTATCGGATACAGTTCCACAATTCTTTGGAACACTGTTTTAAGCAATGAATACAAAATCGTCGGATTTGTATTTCCCATCCACAATGCCGCACAAGTCAGCCAGTCTCCACAAGAGTGGTCAAATACAATAAACGCTTGTATCTCTCCATCTTTTATCATTGCGTGACTGATTTTTGTGTCTATTTCCTCACTGTATAACGGCGTTTCCGGCAACAGCGTATGCTTAATCGCTGCCTGTTTCTGTGTTTTCTTCAGTAAGTCTTTTGTCACCTGCGAGAATGGTCGAATATACTTTGACGGATTTTCTGTCGCCTTATATATTTTCGATTCTTTTACCTGCTGTAAGTCGACTATATAACTGGAATGACCATTTGTATTTGCTTTTTCAAACTCTATCGCCTTTAAGAAGTGCCCCAGTTCTTCATGCTCTTCTTCAGACACCGTATACTCGATATCTATCATTCGAATATCTGTATACGTTACCAAAAAATCTTCCAACTCCTCTACCAGTCGTTTTCCGGCTCCCTGTCTGCGATATCCCGGTGCGATATATAGCGATGCAATTTTATAACACGCATCCTCTACATATCCCGCCAATACGCCGCATGCCACACCATCCTTTTCCACTGCCATTGCAGTGAGCGGCTCATCCTGTCTGATTGCATCCACTACATCCGGCAATATAAGTGATGAATACTTTTCGATTTGCTCAGCACTAATATATCCAACCTTCATTCCTTTTTCCTCCATAGATTTTTTCATTCAATACACATTCTCTTTTTCCACGCATCCATAATATCTTCTTTTGCATGCTTCCATAATTTCTGAGCCTGACGAAGCTTTGAATCAATTTGCATTTCCATAGTTATCAGGTCACACTTCTATTTTATTTTAACACTATAAAATTTTCAATCTAAATATTTTCGTGAAATGTAATTATTATGATGCGAAAAGTCAAAAGGAAGTGTTGCATAATAACTTCAAACTCGTTATTTTACAACACTTCCTTTTCATTTTCTCGTACTGCAAGCTCCAATTCTATACTACTGTTCTGTTATTCCCGAATCATACGACTCGGCTCAATTTTTCGTATCTTTGCCGACATCAGTACGGTTGTGAGCAATGCAACACCCGTATTCATCACTACGGCTAACAGTAAATACCACATACTGCGCGCCATCTCACAGCTACGAATCCCAAACGATGACAGACAGGCAGATACCAATCCTTCAAAGCTCACATACGCAATTCCTGCTCCGATGATAGAGCCTGCTACTACAATCGGAAGATAATTCATCACGATGCGCAGCATTAATTGCGGTGTTGTAAAACCGAGTGCTTTATCCACACCCAACCGCATTTTCTCCTGTACGAGCTTTGTACGTGTCATAAGGAATAAAATCAACCAGACCACAATCATCGTACATACATTAAACACGATACACAAAGCCTTTATTGCTGTCGAAATTCCCTCACAGGTGGAAAGTATCATTTTCTTCACATCCATCAATTCAAAATCAGAATACTGCTCCAAGACTTCTTTTTCAATCTGACTGAATGTTGCATCCTTTGAATGATACAGCATCAGTGTATTCGGTCTCATGTTTTCATTCAAGCACTGAATTCCATCGACATTCATGACTGCTTTGATACCCAGATTGTTAATATGCTGTGTCATGCCTGCGACCAGATATTCCCCTTGTTTTTCACCACTCTCAACCCGAATCATATCACCAACTGTTACATCTAAGTGCTCACAAACCGGTCGACTCAATGCAATCTCATTCTCATATTTCGGATAACGACCTTCTACAATCGTACTTGTTACCATCACCCCGGTATCTTCCCAAAAATCGGTCTGGCAAATCATCTCTGCCTCGCTTGAGATAAGCTTTACGGTATTTGTCATATAATACCCAATCGCTTCGATACCGTCGGTGTTTTCCAGTTCTTCTCCGACTTCATAAATATCATAGGATTCCGGCACTACAATCTGCGCATCTGCCTGTTCGATACCTACCATCTTCAACAAACTTTCATTCGATTGTACAAAATTCTGATAAAGAAAGAATCCGCTGCTGCACGCAAGAGAAAGTACGATCATAATAAAGCAAATCGCAATACTATTTTTCCGCTGATTAAAAATCCCTTTCATTCCCAGTGCCAAATCACGCGGTAAATAAGTTTTTTCCAACGGAATATGATTCTTCCTGAAATTGTGTGTCTTTATATCACCACGAAGCGCATCTAAAATCGAGATTTTTTTATATTTTCTTGCTTTCTGATATGCCGTCACCAAAATAAACAGTAATACGATCGCCACTGTCACAACCGCACTCTTTATGTCAAACATCTGCGGCCAGCGCACACCGATGGAAGATGCGAGTACTCCGCCAAGCTGATTCGACAACAGCGGAGATACCGCTAACGCCACTACAATCGCCAGTCCTGCAATATACAGATTTTCCACCAGCGTACAGATCATAAGCTGTGTCGGTGTATAGCCGGCAGCTTCCATAATACCGGTATTTGCCATATTTCGTTCTATCGCATTTTGTATGCTGTAACAGCTTACGACTACTGCAATTAACAATATCAGCAATGCAAACACTACGGTGATTGCCATCAGTATATTGGCTGTAATACCCGCTCCCATACTGAGTGTCTCATAGTTCATCTCTAAATTATAATACTGCGACAAACCTTCTATCTGATTGTCTAAAGCGATATACATCTCACGCTCCATCTGCTCGCTGCTCACCGATTCTGCTACCCGCATTCTGAACAGATAAAACGTCTCTAAGTTTTTTCCCATCTCATCGTACAACTCATCGGATACCAGCAAATGATAGGCACTGATATTCGTCGGTGTCCCAAATAAAATATCCTCTGAAAATCCGTAAACTTCGCATTCATAAGACACCTGATCTACACGAATCGTCATTTCATCGCCCACTTCATAGCCCTCTGCTACATGCAGATAATAAGGCAATACGATTGCATGCTCCGGCATATGTTCCGGGGCATCTATAATCTCTGGTGTAAAAAACTCTGAGCCATCTTGTAACGGCTCAATCAGCATCATCATTTCTTCCCCATCTTCACCCTCACGACGATATTCTCCGCTTACCGTATATAGCGCAGATTTATGCTCAAGCTTTTCTATCTCATCAAACTGCTTCAATACACGACTTACATCATCCGTATTCGGATATGGTGTACCAATCAATACATCCGCACCATTGTTTCGTTCATTTATTAAATCAAATACATGCTGCATATTCGTCAAAACCGAACATCCGATATACAACATCACTGTAGCGATACTTATCAGCAGGAATAGTGACACGACATCTCCCTTTCTCTTTTTTAATCCCTGCCAAGCAATCATCATATATTTCATTTTGCGTCTCCTTTCTCACACACTACCTCTTACCAACCCATTTCTGTCAAGAAAGTACGCAATTTTTCATGGCGTTTCGCATCATTATGCTTGTATGTACCCAATACCAGTTCATCTACAATCACGCCATCTTTGAGATAGAGAATACGGTTTCCTCTTCGCGCAGTTTTGATATCATGTGTCACCATAACGATACTCTGTCCCTGCTGATTTAGCCTTGTCAATACATCTAACACCTGCTGCGCACTCTGTGAGTTCAAAGCACCGGTCGGCTCATCTGCAAACAATACCGCCGGTTTATTGATAATCGCACGAATCATCGCCACACGCTGCTGCTCACCGCCGGAAAGCTGCGTCGGATATTTTTTTAAAATATCCTGCGATAAGCCCATCTGTTCTACCAACACCTTCGTCTGTTCAACAATTTCTTTTTTCTTTTTGCTCACCAGCAATCCGCATACCACAATATTGTCCAGAATACTCATCGTATCATTCAAATAATTCTGCTGAAATACGAATCCGCAGTTTTTACGTCTGAATACTGCCAGACGGTCATTGCTATAACCGCTGATCTCCTCTCCGTGATAAGAAATCGTTCCAAACGTCGGTCGTTCGATTCCCGACAACGCATACAACAACGTACTCTTTCCGGAACCGGAATTACCCATGATAACTGTATAATCGCCTTCCCGAATCGTCACATTCAGATTGCGCAACACATGCTGCTGCACACTTGCATTTGAAAATGTTTTACATAAATCTTTTGCCTCTAATAACACTGACATATGAATCCTCCCGAATAATTTCTTGATGAATTCATTTTATTGGTTTTTTCTTAATAAGTCTTTTTTTAATTCTATTATAATTCTTTTCTAATTCCATTCTAATTCTTAACTGTTTCTTAACTGCCCCGAACAATTATATTTTTCTTATATATAACTCTACGACAAGTCCCTGCTCATTATATACCTCCAACTGACCTTGCATCTGTTCCATAAACAATTTTGAGAGATACAGACCCAAGCCGGAACCGCTTTCTCCTTGTGCATTTTTTCCCCGATAAAATTTCTCTGTTATTTTCGTCAGTTCATCTTCTGCTACGCCGTTTCCTTCATCCCGAATTCGGATTCTGATTCCTTCCTCCTGTTCAAAATAAGAAACAAATACCTTTGTTTTGGCATATTTGTAGGCATTGTGAATAATGTTATCAAGTACCTGATTCATGCGCAGCTTGTCCACGAGAATCAGACATCTCGGTATCTGATCGCAAATTTCCAACTGCCCGTATCCTTTGAGGTGCTCTAACATCTCCTCAATACAGGTAGACCATTCTTCCGTCGGCTCTACCTTCAGCATTTCCAATTCTTCCAAGGTCGCATGAAAAAGATTGCTCACCAACTGATCAATCATGGTGGCTTTTGTCTCGATGAGCTTTACTTTTTGCATAACAATCGGGTTATCTTCCTTTAGCTGCAAAATCTCGCAAGCTGCCTTTATCGTCGCAATCGGTGTCTTAATATCGTGTGACAGCTCTGCTACCAGTTCTTTTTTACTGATATTCGCCTGATATTCCCGTTCTTTTGCATGCCGCAGCTCTGTGCGCATGATATCAAAACTCTCTGTAAATGCACCAAAATAGTTTTCTTTTCGCATATGTAACGGTACATCCAGATTTCCCCGTGCGACCTCTTTTGCAAAATCGCGCAACTCTTGAAACGGTATGATATGCAGACGATAAAAATAAAGATACATACCGATTCCCAGCATCCAGATAATACTCAATGTCACCATCAGAATCATTTGAAGCATTCTTTTCTGCTGTAACAGATTCTGTCCTTCCTTTTCAAAGCAAATCTTTGCCAGCAGCTTGCCATCAAGCAATACATCCATCATCGCCGCACCTGCCTGTATTTCTTTCACGCACTGACTTTGATAATCTGCTTCACTGCACAAGATAATGTGACACTGGTACGTTTCTTCCAAATCACAAATTTTTTCCGGGTCAAATGTCTCCGATGCAACCACACATTCCAACAGACTCTGCTCTATCCTTTTACAGCGTTCATTTATTCCCACCATATCCAGCGGTATCTCTGACACCGCATCTATTTTTTGAAAAGATAATACCGCTACTATCAATAATAGCGCGGTATACAATATAGGCAAATATTTCGTTTTCATAGCTTTAATAAATACCCCGTTCCCCAGACTGTCGTTATCATTTCCGGCTCGTTTGGATTTTTTTCCAATTTTTCGCGCAATTTGCGAATGTGAACATTCAAGGTTCCATCACTAAAAAAGGAATCTCCCCACACCTCATGAAAAAGCTGTTCCTTTGTAACAATCGTATTTCGGTGTTCAAATAAACATTCTAACAATCGAAATTCTCTCGCTTTTAATGTAACCCGGCGTTCATCAATCGTCACGGACAATGTGCCCCTGTCTAAGCTCATACCGCCATAGCTTTTTTTAGGTGTTTCCGTCTCCGGCTCAGATGACTGTTTCGCTGTGATTTGCTCCATCCGTTTTAGCATCACCTTTACCTTTGCCAACAAAATACTCAGACTATAGGGCTTTTTTATATAATCATCTCCACCGATTTGCAGCGCAGTGAGCATATCCTCATCACTCTGTCTCGCACTAATAAAAATAATCGGTAAATCAGACGTTTCCCGTATTTTTTTACATACAAAAAAACCGTTATCCTGTTGTAAATTCACATCCAGCAACAACAGCTCTATCGTATGATTTCTCATAAATTCCTCATATGCCTGCACCGATTCCACATAGGCGCAGCTTATGTCAAACATTTGAAAATATTCACAGGTCATCTGTGCCAGTTCTACTTCATCGTCTACAATTAAACACTGATAATGCATGTTATCTCCATACAGAAAACCCCATACAAGTCTCAGATACTATCTGAAACATTCTGTATAGGGTTTTCAAATTTTTTCTTATTCTAACATGATAACGGCTAAGATACTACACTTTTTGTTAAATCTTTTTTAAATGTTGTCAAAACCTTCGGGATATTCATTGTGAAGCAACTTGTGCTCTTTACCCTTTAATAATCCGTCATACAGCATCTTGATAAACGGGTTCTCATTTGACAATTTAATCTGTGCCGCCTTATCAATATCATACATTCCTTCGAATCTGGCTTTCTTGGTACGAGGTCCGATCGGTGTCGGCTGTCCGCCACCCGTAATACAACCACGTTTACAAGCCATCACTTCTACGAAGTCATAATAAATCTCACCGTTTTTCATCTTGGTAAGCACTTCATCTGCACATTTCAAGCCATTCACGACAGCGATTTTTACTTCACGCTCACCAAGTGTCACAGTCGCTTCCTTGATTCCATCTATACCGCGCACACCGGTAAAGCTGATTTCCTCTAAGTCTTCGATACGGCTGCTGTTTACCAGTTTTCGAAGTACCGCTTCTGTCACACCGCCTGTCACACCAAAGATTGCTGCTGCACCGGATGCCAGACCAAACGGCATATCCAATGATTCGGAAGGCATTTCTGCCAAATCGATTCCCGCCTCGCGAATCATACGCGTCACCTCTACGGTCGTAAGAACAAAATCTACATTTGGTACGCCGTCTGTAAAGTGCTCTTTGCGCACAATCTCATCCTTCTTTGCAGTACAAGGCATGATCGATACAACAATCGTCTCTCTCTCATCCGCAGGCTCATTCGCCACGATTGCCTGTGCTTTCTTTACTTTTGCTTCTTCCTTAATCAAAGCACCAAACATCTGCTGCGGCGAACGACAGCTCGAAATATTTTTGCGATATTCCGGATGCTTCTTTTCACAGAATTTCACCCAGCCGGGACAGCAAGAAGTAAACAACGGCAGATTTTCGCCTGATTCCAAACGCTCTACCAATTCTTTTGACTCTTCCATAACAGTCAAGTCTGCGGCAAAATTTGTATCATAAATCTCATCAAAGCCCATTCTGCGCAATGCTGCAACAAGTTTTCCAATCGCATTTTCACCTTTCGGTAAACCAAAGCTGTCTCCGATCGCCACACGTACTGCCGGTGCAATCTGCACGACTACGCGCTTTGTCTTGTCTGCTAACATATCCCAAACCGCATGTACGTTAGACTTAATCGTAATCGCTCCTGTCGGACATACAACACGACACTGTCCACAGCCCACGCAATCAGTCTCTGCCATCGGCTTGTGGAAGGCAGGTGTTACGCGCATCTGCGCACCGCGATGCGCAAAATTCAAAATGCCAAGTCCCTGTATCTCTTCACAGGTACGCACACAGTCGCCGCATAAAATACATTTATTCGGATCGATAACGATACAGTTTGATGAATCATCTAAGGGCTGCTGCTCTTTTGTATTTTGGAAGCGTACAACATCTACTCCAAGCTGCTGTGCCAGCTTCTGCAGCGTACAAGCACCGTTCTCACGGCAGGTCGTACAGTCTCTGCAATGTGATGCCAAAAGCAGCTCTACAATCATTTTTCTATGATGCTGCAGCTTCGGTGTATTTGTATAAAGCACCATACCATCTCTGGGCACCTCTGAACAAGATGCATAGATACGACCTCTATCATCTTCTACTACACACATACGGCATGCACCGTAGGTAGACAATTCGGAATGATAGCAAAATGTCGGTAAATTGATTCCCATTTTTCGGATAATCGATAAAATGTTTTTCTCGTCTGTAAACGGAATCTTTCTATTGTTAATCGTAATATATTTTGTTACCTGTTTTTCCTCTGCACTCACGTCGTATCCCTCCTTATGCTTCTATGCGGATAGCGCCAAATGCACAGCTGCTCTCGCAGGCGCCACATTTAATACAAACACTATCATCAATGGTAAACGGTTCCTTGATTTTTCCTGAAATCGCTCCAACCGGACAATTTCTGGCACATTTTGAACATCCCTTACAAAGCTCAGGACTGATAACAAATCGACGAAGTGCACTACAAGTATGTGATGCACATTTTTTCTCTACAACATGCTCGATATATTCATCACGGAACAGCTTCAGTGTACTCATAACCGGAAGCGCCGCACTCTTTCCTAAACCACAAAGTGCAGTCTCCGTAATCGTCGTAGCCAGCTCCTCCAGCAAGTCCAAATCTTCCAGTGTTCCGTTTCCTGCTACGATGCGCTCTAAAATCTCAAGCATACGCTTGGTTCCTTCACGACACGGCACACACTTACCACAGCTCTCGTTCTGTGTAAAATTCATAAAGAAGCGTGCGACTTCGACCATACAAGTATTGTCATCCATAACTACCAGTCCGCCCGAACCGATCATGGCACCCATCTTCTTTAATGAGTCAAAATCCAGACTGACATCCAGATGCGGTGTAATCAAACATCCGCCGGACGGTCCACCGATCTGAACTGCTTTGAAATTTCCGTCACCCTTGATACCACCACCGATATCAAAGATTACCTCACGTAACGTCGTTCCCATCGGTACTTCTATTTATCCGGTATTCTTCACACTACCGGTCAGCGCAAATGCTTTTGTTCCGGGGCTGTTTTCCGGACCGATTGTCTTGTACCATGCAGCACCCTTTAATATAATCATCGGTACATTTGCGTAGGTCTCTACATTGTTCAGTACCGTCGGCTTTTCAAACAAGCCCTGCTCTACGGTACGCGGCGGTTTTACACGCGGCATACCACGATTTCCTTCAATCGATGCCGTAAGCGCACTACCTTCACCACATACGAATGCACCTGCACCGCGATTGATATGTAAGTCGAAGCTGAAGTCTGTTCCCATAATATGCTCGCCCAGCAAGCCACGCTCTCTGGCATCCTGCATTGCTTTTTTCAAACGACTGATCGCCAGCGGATATTCTGCACGCACATAAATATATCCTTCCTGTGCACCTACTGCATACGCAGCAATCATCATACCCTCGATCATCTTGTGCGGATCGCCTTCCATGATGCTTCGATCCATGAATGCTCCGGGATCTCCTTCATCACCGTTACATACGACATAGCGAATCTTTTCCGGCTGTCTGGCTACCTGCTTCCACTTGTAACCGGTCTGGAAGCCTCCGCCTCCGCGTCCACGCAGATTGGATTCCATGATCTCATCTACGACCTGCTCCGGTGTCATCTCAAAGAGTACCTTTGCCAATGCCTGATAGCCGTCTTTTGCAATCGACTCCTCGATATGTTCTGCATCGATTTGTCCACAGTTTTCCAGCACCAGTCTCGTCTGTTTCTCATAGAATGGTATCTTATCCTGCTGCGGATATTCTATTCCGTTTTGCTTATATAACAAATGATGGATAATATCACCATTCTTTATCGTGCGCTCGAAAATCGCTTCGCAGTCCTCTAGCTGTACCTTTGTATACAAGATGCCAAGCGGCTCAATACGCATCAGCGGTCCCATCTCACAAAATCCGTGACAACCACTCTTTTTTACCTCCATCGGTCCGTCACCGTGTGCAATCTCCGGTCCAAAAAATACCTCTACATTCGGATTTCCTGCCACCAGCTCACACATACGCTCATATACGGCACCGGAACCACCTGCCAAGCACCCTGTACCTGCACAAATCAAGATGCGGCATTTACTGTTTTCTATCTGCTCCCGCGATGCATCACGCATCTGATTCAGAATCTCTCTGCTCTCTACCTTCTGCATGTTTTCCCTCCAATCTGTCTACTTATCCTCGGCATCACGCAGACTCTGTATCAGCTCTGCTGCAGCGTCCGGTGTCATCGAAGGATATACCTTATCATTTACCGTAAGTACCGGTGCCAGACCACAGGCACCCAGACATGATACGGTCTCCAATGTAAACAACATATCATCCGTCGTCACTTTTTCTTTCGACAAACCTAATTCTGTATATAACCGCTCCAGTATCGGAATGGACTTACGCACATGACATGCCGTACCATCACATACCTTTATGACATATTTTCCTTTCGGCTCAAACGAAAAGTTCTCATAAAAAGTCGCCACACCGTATGCTTTTGCTTCTGTAATACCGATCTTATCTGCTACATAGCTCAGAAGCTCCGGCGGTAAATACCGATATTCACTCTGAATATCCTGAATAATGGGAATTAAAGCAGAAGGCTTTGCACCATGTACCCCAATAATGGCATCTGCTTTGTCATAATAGCTTTGCTCTACCATAGATTTGTTCTCCTTCTTTGTTTTGTGTGAAACTGCTTGGCTCTGAACAGTTACCATATTGTTAGAAATATAACAATCTCCTATTGAATATTTTAACAAAGAATTCTCAACAAATCTACCTTTTTTTGTAAAATTTACACATATTTAATATTTATATTGATTCTTTTTCTCGTCAACCAGCAAAAACAGGCAGCAACGTCTCTTTCATACTCCCTTCCTGCATTCCCAAAATTCGCTCTGCATGATAGATAAATCCCAATACTTGCCTTATCTGTCGTTCCGGCTCCATCTGATGTAAATCATCAAACGCTGTGTATGCATAGCGAATAATCATATCCACCGCCTCCTGCGGATATGCTGTATCAAAAATCTTTTGTTCCATACCCTCAAGAATAATTTTCTCAAATAACGGGTGAATCTGTATCAATATAAGCTCATTCATTTTTTGATGAAGCAGCGCATTTTGCGGTCGATGCATTTCTTCTTTCATCATAGCTGCCGCATCTGTATTTGCTTCCATGCGAAGTGCTAAAATTGTTTTCGTCAAACGTTCCAACACTGTAGCATTTTCATCTGCTGCACACATGGCAGCCCGTGCGACAATTCGCGTACTCATCCGCATAATCATCGCATCTAAAATATCTTCTTTCGATTTAAAATGATAATACAATGTGCCGCGTGCAATACCGATTTCTTTTAAAATATCATTCGTGCTCGTTTGGTCAAATCCATTCTGACAAAACAACCGCTCTGCCACATCCAATATTTCGTTTTTTCGCTCCTCTGCCTCTTTTACGACTCTCATAAAATCTCCTGCCTGTTTTTCTTTCTCTTCCTGTCATCGGCTACCTAATC
>JAGAOE010000185.1 GCA_017623885.1 Eubacterium sp.
CTGTCATCGCATGCAAGTGCTAAGATATCCCGATCTTCGCCATCCGAATGGGTGATTTTCTGCTTTTGCGCAATCTGTTTTACGCTTGCCATCAAATCACGATATTCCATCGCTTTCTCGTAATCCAGCTTTTCCGCCGCTGCCTCCATCTTTTCCTGCAGCATACGCAACACCGGCTGATAGCGTCCGTTTAAAAAATCCAGTGCCTCGTCAATCTGTTCCCGATACTGTTCCTTTGAGACATACCCCTGACACGGTGCCTGACACTGATGTATATGATAATTCAAACATGCACGTTCCGCTCCGATGTCACGCGGCAAACTGCGATTACAGGTGCGAATCTGATACAATTTGTGAATCAGTCCGATCGCATCCTTTACTGCTCCGGCACTCGTATACGGGCCGAAATACAGTGATTTATCTTTTTTCATCTGACGCGAAAAAAGGACCCTGGGGAAATCTTCCCCCAGCGTCACTTTTATATATGGATACGTTTTGTCATCTGTAAGCATCGTATTATATTTTGGACGGTGTTCTTTTATAAGATTACATTCGAGCACCAGCGCTTCCAGCTCGGAATCAGTCACGATATATTCAAAACGCTCTATCTGCTGCACCATGCGATCTTTTTTTATGCCTTCATGGTGGCTCGCTTGAAAGTACTGACGGACACGATGGCGCAATGACAGCGCCTTTCCGATATAGATAATCGCATCCTTTTTATCGTGCATGATATAAACTCCGGGTTTGTTCGGAAGCTTTGCTAATTCTTCTGCAAAATCAAATTCCATCTTTGTCCTCATCCGGTTTTGCTTCCTGTGATGCTTCCTGCTTTGACTCCTCCGTCTGCGTCTCCGTTTCCTGCGGTTTGGCACTCTCATCCTCTTTTTGAGTCTCCGGGTCAGGCAAGCCTTTCATCTCGCGGAAGATTTCCATAAATTCTTTTCCGGTAATGGTCTCTTTTTCATACAGATAATCCGAGATTCGATCTAAAATCTCACGATTCTCCTCCAGCATCTGTATCGCCTCTGCATAAGCATCCTTGATCATTTTTTGCACAACTTTGTCAATCTGTGCAGCGGTCTCTTCACCACAATTGAGCACCGGCCGTCCGTCCAAATAACGATTTTCCACCGACTCCAGACTCATCATACCGAATTCCTCTGACATACCGTACTGCGTCACCATCGCACGTGCGATTCGCGTCGCCATCTCGATATCATTTGCCGCACCGCTCGTCGAAGACTGGAAAATCAATTCTTCTGCCGCGCGACCTGCCATGTAAGTCTTAATCTTTGCTACCAGTTCGTCTTTGGTCTGCAAGAATTTCTCTTCTTCCGGTGTCTGTAATGTGTAGCCGAGCGCCCCCATCGTTCGCGGCACAATCGTAATCTTTTGTACCGGCTCGGAATTCTTCTGCAGTGCAGCTACCATCGCATGACCCACTTCATGATATGCGACAATCTTTCTCTCATGGTCGCTCATCGTGCGGTCTTTCTTTTCTTTTCCGCCGACTGGTTGGATCTCAAATGCTTCAAACAAATCACTTTGATTTACAAATGCACGGCTGTGCTTTACTGCGATAATCGCCGCTTCGTTAATAATATTCGCCAGGTCTGAGCCTACAAGTCCTGCTGAAGCCAACGCGATTGCCTCTAAGTCCACCGTTTCATCCATCTTTACGTCCTTCGCATGCACACGCAATGTCTCCAGACGACCTTTCTGATCCGGTTTGTCTACAATAATTCGACGGTCAAAACGTCCCGGTCTCAGCAATGCCTTATCCAATACTTCCGGTCGGTTTGTCGCAGCCAGAATCAGCAATCCCTTCGATGTATCAAAACCGTCCATCTCCGCCAGAAGCTGGTTTAAGGTCTGTTCACGCTCATCATTGCCGCCAAAACGTGTATCTCGACTCTTTCCGATCGCATCAATCTCGTCAATAAAGATAATGCACGGCGCATGTTTTTGTGCTTCCTTAAACAAATCGCGCACACGGGATGCACCGACACCGACAAACATCTCTACAAAATCAGAACCTGCCAGCGAGAAAAACGGCACGCCGGCTTCTCCTGCAACGGCTTTCGCCAGCAAGGTCTTTCCTGTACCTGGCGGTCCGACAAGCAAAGCTCCCTTCGGCAATTTTGCACCAATCTGTGTATATTTTCTCGGATTATGCAAGAAATCTACGACTTCCTGCAACGATTCCTTTGCCTCATCCTGACCTGCTACATCCTTAAAGGTCACACCGGTCTTCTTTTCCACATAAACCTTTGCGTTACTCTTGCCGACGCCCATCGCGCCGCCGCCCATGCGCTTCATCAAGAAGCCCATCAGACCCCATAAAATCACAAGCGGGAGCAAGAAACTCACGATATTATAAATCCAGCCTGCGGTATTATCCGGAATGACACCCTTGATGTCCACACCTGCTTCTTTTAAGAGCGGAACCAAGTCTTCATCTCCGACATAGCCGGTATAGTATTCAACCGGCAACGTTTCTTCCGCTGTCTTTTTCGGTTTGATGTCGATTTGCTGGGAATTCAGCTTTACGCTCTCGACTTTTCCCTCTTCTACCATTTGCAGAAACTGGGTGTACGAAATCTCGCGCGCTGTCAACTGGGTCTGCCATTTGCTGATCAAGCTCATAAATAGCAGTGCAACCAATGTAATAAGTACAAAGATCATCACCATCTGACCGTTACGGTTATTTCTGGGACCGTTATTTTTGTTCCCGTTATTATTGTTGTTATTATTGTTCGAATTGCCTCCGCCTCCGAATCCTCCGTTATCCATATGACTTACCTTTCTTTCACACATCATTCACGATGTCTGTGTATTGTATTTTATGCTGTTCTTCATCCGCTTCCTATGTAAAACAACACTTCTTAACATTATAAGAGCAATTCCCTTTGATTTCAATACACAGATTCGCGGTTTTTATAAACATTTTCTAAATTAAATAAAATATTAGCGCATTTCCTTTACATTTGAGTGTTTCCCAAAAAACATCGCTTAGTACCGGAAATTTTTTGTATTAAAAATATTTAAAATAGAACAAAAGCTGTGCATCTGTGCACGAAGTGCTTTTGTTTGATAGGAATTTCCTATCAAAGTAGAACAAAGAATCTCGCTCGCGAGATTCTCCGCCTGCGGCGGGTCGCGGCAAGCGACATACTTCTTTTCCGCCGCAGTGCGATCCTCGCGGAGCGTTTTTATTTCATAGGAAAGTTCGTTACTTTTACACTTTAATGCAACAAGGTCTTTCCTATGAAACAAAACAGGATATCCCAAGCGGAATATCCTGCCTTAGCACATTATTTGAATGATGCATTTTTTAAAATCGGATTTCTCACATACTGCACAATGAGCGGAATGACCATCAGGCACCACGTAATCGGCTCTGACACGATAATTCCCCAATACGCAAACGGCTCAACCAACACATTCACCAACACAATTTTTCCGATACACTCGATGCTGCTCGATATAATCGGTGTCGTATGGTCTCCGATACCCTGCATGGTATTTCGAAGCACTACAATAATCGCCGTCACCCAATAAAGCAAGGTATCAAACCGCAAATAATCACTCGCCGCACGAATCACCGTTTCATTCTCTGTTCCGGTCACAAGACGAATCAGCACCGGTGCTATGGTATAGCTGCAAAGCACCGCCAGACCCGACCACACAAATACCAGAATAAGCGCTGCCCGCACACCTGCCTTCACGCGGTCCATGCGTCCTGCTCCATAATTTTGTCCTGCATAAGTCGCCATCGTTGTTCCGATTACACCAAACGCCATCATGAACAATTCTGTCAGCTTGCGTGCTGCTGTATGTGCTACGATATATTCATTTCCGAGTGTATTGATACCTGTCTGCAACGCAACACTTCCCAGATTTACGAGACATCCCATAAATCCCATCGACAGTCCGCAACTGAACAAATCTTTTACCAGTTCACGCGAAAATGCAAAATCTTTTCTACGAAGATGCAAAATCTCATATTTTTTATATATATAAATCAAACACAAAACCGTCGCCAGCATTTGGGATACGATAGTCGCTACTGCCGCTCCCTGCACACCCATTTTTAGCACACATACACAGAGCAAATCTCCAAAAATATTTACTACCACAGAAAATGCCAAAAAAATCAAAGGTGTTACGGAATCGCCAATCGCCCGAAGCACTGCTGCGCACAAATTGTACAGCATCGAAAAGGTCATTCCTGCAAATATCACCGAAATATATGCATATGACATCTCGTAAATCTCTGCATCAATGTGAAGGATATGTAAAATCGGGTTTAAAAACAGCAGCGTCGCAATTGTCATTCCGACACTCACGCACAGCGCAAGCACCGCTGACGCAGCCACACTTTTGCGCAGTCCCGCTTCATCACCCGCGCCAAAAAAGCGCGCAATGATTACCGCAAATCCATTCGTAAGCCCCATTAAAAAACCGACAATCAAATTGCTGAGTGACGTCGTTGCCCCGACTGCGGCAAGTGATACGTCACCGAGCACAGAGCCCACGATACGCGTATCTACCAAGCTATAGGTCAACTGCAATATACTTCCCAGTAAAATCGGAAGCGTGAACAACAAAATCTGCTTCATCGGCTTTCCGGTCGTTAAATCTCTCATAAATTCTATTCCTTTATACGTACAACAAATTTAGTAAAAATGCTACCACACAGCCGGTCAGACACCCGATCAGCACTTGTGCCGGCGTATGACCGACAAATTCTTTTAGTCGTTCTTCCGGGAGCTCCGGATTGTCCTTCGAAAACAAGCGCAACATTTCATTGAGTAAACGTGCCTGTTTACCGGTCTCAAGCCGCACACCCATCGCATCGCGCATCGTAATCATCGCCACTATCACACATATCGCAAACGGAAACGAGCCGACTCCATACACAAAGCCTGCTGACACCGCCACACAGCTAACCGTTGAAGAGTGTGCAGAAGGCATGCCGCCATCTCCCCAGAATCTGCTGATATCTAGCTTATGATTCAAGATTGCGTACAATAACGTCTTAAAAAATTGTGCAGAGAACCAGCCGGCAACTCCGCCCATCAGTACCTGATTATTCATAAGTTCTGTGAAAAAATTTTGCAACATCATTTTGATTCCCTAATTTCTATTATTTTATAGTTTCATATGTACATTCATAGCTACATAGCATCCCCATACTGCCCTAACATTTTAGCACAGTCCTTTTATCGGCACAAGCTACGAACAGAGAATGTAAAGACATTTTTTATATTTATTTTAGAATTCTTTTATGTTTCGGACACAGTTCTGACACATTTCACCACTATACTATGTTTGTCAGCAAATATTGCTGGCAGCAACAATTCCCTATATAGATGTAACATTTTCATAACTAAACTCCTCGAAAAAGCGATCGCAGATGCGGTCGCTTTTTCCTTTTATTATGTTTATGCGATTTGACAGTTCGTTTTTTAAATGAGGCTTTTGACATTCGATGCGTTATTTAGGAAAAAAAGTTCTTTTTCTATTTGATTTCTGTAAAAGTATGGTAGAATAAATATAGTTGCTTGATGCAAATCTTGTTTACAGGAGTCTGTTATGCCAAAGTCATATGGTCAAAAACTCAAAATTCTATACTTGGCGCAAATGCTCATGGAGCAATCCGACGAATCGCATCCGATTACGACACGTGAAATGATTGATTATCTGGCAACTCACGGCATTCACGCCGAGCGGAAAAGTATCTATGATGATATGGCTACCCTACAGCATTTTGGCATGGATATTATTTCAATTCATGAAAAACCCGGTGGCTATTATCTCGCCGGCAGAGAATTTGAATTAGCAGAGCTCAAGCTTCTCGTAGACGCAGTACAGGCATCCAAATTTGTCACGATTCGCAAATCAAGGGAACTGATTTCCAAGCTGGAGCATCTTACCAGCCGTCACGAAGCAGTTCAATTACACCGACAGGTCGTAGTCGCTCAGCGAGGTAAATCCTCTAATGAGCAGATTTATTATAATGTCGATGAAATATATGCCGCTATGGCAAAAAATTGTAATATCCGTTTTCAGTATTGCGAATGGTCGGTTCACAAAGAATTGATTCCGCGCAAATCCGGCAGCTATTACGAAGTCAGTCCCTGGCTGCTTACCTGGGAAGATGAAAACTATTATTTGATTGCTTATGATTCAGATTCAAAGATTTTAAAATATTACCGCGTTGACAAAATGCTGCATCTTAGCAATTGTGACACACCTCGAAGCGGCGCAGATGCATTTGACGCACTCGATGTGGCAGCGTTTTCTTCCAAAACCTTTGGCATGTTTGCCGGTGACGAAACTTCTGTTTCCTTACAGTGTCACGCTTCGCTTACCGGTGTCATGATCGATCGTTTTGGGACAGATGTCAGCATTCGTCCCATTGGGACAGATGAGATTCGTGTCCGGGCAAATGTCGCTGTCAGCCGCCAGTTTTTCGGCTGGCTCGCCGGTCTCGGTACACAGATTCGCATTTTAACACCCCCGGAAGTACGCACTTCATATACTACATATTTAAAAGAAATATTAGATTGTTACGGTCATACAGAGGAGGAATTACATGAAGCATAATGAACCATTTTCTAAATACAAACCCTGTTCGATGTGTAGCCGACCTATGCCTTTTGACTATGAAAAGGATTTTTGTCCCGCATGTCAGGATGATGTACTTTTCAAAGAAGTACGCGAATATATCCGCACACATACTGTCACGGAATTTGAATTGGCAGACGTGTTCCATCTCCCGCAGAGCAAAGTGCGTAAATGGATTAAAGAGGGACGTATCGAATATGTCACTGATGAAAATAAAATGATGAATACACATTGTCAACGTTGTGGCGTTCCTGTATCCTTTGGTACATTTTGCACCGACTGTATGCGCACAATGAACGGAAACAAAGAAGTATCCTATATCTCGTTTGAATCCAAACGTGACAGTAGCCGCATGCGCTATCTGTCCAGTGATGATCCATTATCTACTCTAAATCAGAAAAAAAGCGGTCGCACGGAGTAATCCGTGTAACCGCTTTTTTATTTCATTTATGCATTTGTCAATGTTTTTCCTACTCGTATCGTATAAGTCACTGTTACTTTTTGACCATTTGCAATCGTGTAAACTGTCTGTACAGTAATCGTTTTGATATTCACTTGATCACCTGATTTTACAGCTACCTTTGAGCCGGGTGATGTCTCACCAGTCACCTCGCACTCGATAATTGTTCCCTCTGACGGAATCACACAATTCTGTGCCAATTCCAACGCAGTCGCACAATTCTTATTTGCAGTGATACGCTCAATCTGAATCGTCGGTGTATCCTGTGTATCTGTCACCTGCAGAGTCGTCGTCAGTGTCTTGTAGCCGTGATCTGCGGATGAATAGTACTGCAATGAAATCGTGTACACACCGGTTTCTGCCTTTTTGCAAGTGTCTGAAGTAATCTCTAACAGCTTCAAAGACAGACGGCTTGATGCTCCGAGTGTCTGTGTATTTGCTGACTTACCGTTAATCAAGTCTGTCGTATAGTAATATCCGTCCTTTGTGACTGTCGCTGAAGTATAACTCATATAATTCATGAATACACCATCGCGATATTTTGCAAGACGAATGTTTACATACTGTGTACCAGTCACAGCGGAATTCAAGGACAAATCTGCCACCGGCTTGTCAATCTCGATTTCATACGTCTCTGTACCGGTCGCCGGAATGCTCACTACCACAATCGAGAAGGTAGCGGAAGCTTTCTTTCCGTCCGCAGTCAGGGTCAAGGTGTAGTTGTATGTGCCCGGAACTGCACTGGATGTCTTAATTAACAAACGGTTATCTACCGCGTCATAGCTTGCAATATTTGCTTTGAGTACATTGCTGTCACTAATGTTTGCTGACTCTGTCGTCAACGGATAGCTCTCACCATACTGGTCATATGCAGTCACGCCAATGTATTTATGATACTCTGTATTATATACGTTTGACATTTTCAAGCTGTTCGTACTCAGCTTAATCGTACTCAGATACGGTGCTTCTGCCACTGTCACATCATAGCTGTATGTATACTCTTCGCCCGCATAAGATGCTGTGACAATAATCTGTACGGTTCCGCTCTGAATCGGTGTTACCTTTCCGGCAGATGTAATAATCAGCATGTCCGGATTTGATGATTCATATTTGATAGAATCGTACTTGATTTCTGCATTGTCCGTATCAAGTGCACGGAAATATGCATAATAGGTTTTTCCAATCGATACCTTACGGTTATCCTTATAGCTCTCCAAGGTATAGTCCGGAGTGGTCGTCATATTAGTCAACGTAAAGTTTGTATTACCGGAAGTCTCCGCTGCCACACACATAATCACAGCCGTTCCCTCCAGTTTGAGGTTCGGATCTGTCTTGCTTGTATACTTTAAGGTAACGGTAGCAGTCTTTCCGACCGTCGTCATATACAGCTTTTTGTTGTCCGTCATATAACCGTTAATCGCTTCTACCGTATATTCGATATTTCCGCTGTAAATCGAAGATACATCAATACCTTTCTGATCCATCAGCACATATTCAATCTCAGTTTCTTTTCCTACGGTCACACGCTCTGTCAAAATCTCTAATTTAACCGGCACACCAACGCTGGCTTCAAAGTTCATAGCCTTCACACCGTCTGACACGGAATAGGTCACGCCATCTTTGAACGTAGAGTATGTCGTAATCGTCACTTCCGTTCCGTCATCTGAAAATGCCAGATTCTTTGCAACAATGCTCGCTCCTGCAGTGTTTTTAATCGTAAATGTCTCTGCCTCTACCGTATTTCGCATGTCGCCGGAATACTTCACTTTTACTTTATTCGCAGCCGTCTGCTCTACGGACTGCATAAAATCAGCTACTTCTACAAGTGCCGTATCGGACTTGATTTCTTTTGAACCGATCTTTGCAGCTATTTTTATCGTGTAATTACCCGCCTTCATCGGTTTAAACACACCGGAGCTGCTCATATAGAAAGAATAATCCATACCGTCTTCGCCGGTTACTGTCCAGACATTTGTAGATGTCGCATTTGCCGGTTTCAGGCTATAACTGAATTTATAACTGCTGCCTACCTGTAATACATCCGCCGCTTCGGTCGGAACCGCCATCGTCACTGCGGTAGGCTTTACCTTAATCTTGCCGGATGTCTTAACCGTCGCCTGAAGCTTTCCTGCTGACGAATACACCTTTGCGACCAATGTTACTTTTTTATTCTTTGCTGCGGTCTTTCCTTTGGTATCTACATAGAGAATGTTATCCATCGTTTTTCCTGCAGCGGTTTTCTTTGAACGCTTCAACGTAACATAGGATTTTCCGGCTCCGGAAACACTCCACTTTACGACCTGACCTTTTTTCAGATTTGTCAGGGTAAATTTGTATTTTCCTTTATCTGCGCCGTTTTCATATAAATTTGCATACGTCTTTTTGTATTTCGGCACCGTCGCTGCCTCGGCCGAAACCGGCGGCAATGCAGTAACCATGACTGCAATCATACATAATACAGCCATCAGTTTTTTCAACTTCTGATACATCTTGTATTCCTCCCTCTCTAAAAATGCTAGTGATTCGCTCTTTGCTGCTACTATACATTTTTGCAACAGTTTTATTTTATCATATATGAAAGGGCAACCGCAATAGTTGCCCTTTACAAATTTTATATGTGAAATTGTTCTATTTCTTCTCTTCGTCGGCTGCTCCGGTCTCTTTTTCTTTCACATCATTTTGCGCAGACCAGATCCCGGTTTGCTTCTTTGCCTCGCGCACAACACGTTTTTTGTTTCGAATATTTGCCACCTTTCTCACAATCATAAAAATCACGAATAAGATAAGTGCCCAGAGCAAAAGAACCGGGAGATTCACAATAAACCAGATTGAGAATGTGCGCAGTCCGTGTCCGATATTATAGAATGTATCAGACAGTCCCTGCTTAATCTCTTCCATATAACTCAATTCAGTCGCTACATTTGTCTCGCGCTCTACCTCAGTGATATCCAGATACAAGGTCGAATAATTGATACGATTATCAAATACACGCAACTGCGATTCATAGGACTCTAATTCGTAGCGAACCGTTGTCAACTGGCTCTGAATCGTAATGATATCCTCCAGCTTTTCCGCTTTTTCCAAAATATCCATCAAGGTTTCCTGCTCGACCTTTAACGCCTTGATGTGACTCTGCAAATCTACATAATTCAGTGTCACATTCTCAGATGAGCTGCTGGAATATGTCACATTCGACTTTTCCTTTACCATATCCAGAAAGCTATGCATACGATCTGCAGGAATGCGGATAACCATATTCGAATAACGGCGGATATTCATCTGTGCATTTCCATTTGTCTCTGCGCTTTCTACATAGCCGCCATATTCTGTAACTCTCTGTTGCAGTTCATCCATCAGCGCGTCATACTGCTTGGTCTCTACCGAGTAATTATATGTATATATAATTTTCTCCGATGTCTGCTCTGCGCCGCCTTCCTTTGCAGCACCGGCGGATGTCGTATCACTCATACCGTCTTCTGACAAAGCACCTGCAGCGCTCTCTTCCTCTGCCACATCAAACTCTACAGCTTCCTCTGCCATCATATCCGCTGCCGCAGACTCACTCTTTTCACTCATGCCGCAAGCGGTCAGTGAACTACTCAGCAACAGCGTCAGTAATGCTGCACACCATCTTTTTCCACACATTTTTTTTGACTCTTTCATTCTCTTTTTCATGCTCTTTCTCCTTTTCGCACATATATGTGCTTCTTTTTCTTATTTTCTCCCTCTTATGCAACGCTTCTACCGGCATCCTCTGTGTTCACAGGTCTCGCCCATTCGCATCAACGCTCATCCAATGTCAACTGCAATACCTGTCTCCAATGATTGACCTGACGCACCAGACGATAATTTCCGGCTCGTGTCATCCCGAGTTCTTCCAGCCGGTAGCAGTCTCCCCACAGCATACCGCTCGAACACTCGCTGATATCACGCTCTGCGGTGTGATATACACGCGTCCACTCACCTGTGCTATCTTCATAGTATACCTCATATACGCCGCTGACGCGAACTGTTTTTTTCTTTTGGAGTGTTTGTGAAGACATGCGCAATTCAGATTCCAGACCGGATTCCAATTCGATGCTTCCATCCTCGTACACCATCCCCAGTCTCCAGTACACCAATTTGTCTGCCTGCGCACTCTCCGCCAGCAACTGTTCCTGCCAGTCCGGTGCACAGAATTTTGACTCATCTGCGGACTCTGTTATCGCTTCTTCCTCTGCAAATTCTTCTGTTACAGCTTCTTCTGTCACAGCTTCTTCTGTGTCACATTCAGTCCCACTCTCCAGCACCGGTGCACGTTCTTCCACACCCGCAGCCTGATCTGCACTTCCCATATCCATCTGACTCATCACACCTGCCAACGCGCCCAGACCAACGACACACAGCAGTGCCGCTGCCATACTGCCGTAACGCATGCTCCAAACGCCTCTCGTCTCACGCTTCCTGTCTGATATGGATACGCCTTTCTCGTAGCGGCGTATGATTTGTCGCATGTTTCTCTCAAACCTTCGCGAATAGTGATGCTCTGCCTCTATCTGTGCCGTCGGAGGAATCGCTGCCAGATCAAGGTCTAACGCCTGCGCCAATGCCTCGCTCAGCAGACGTTCACTGTTTTCATACTGACTCATGCCTTCCCTCCTTCTATATTTTGTAGCCGTTGTTTCAATTTTTTCTTCGCCCGATAAATCCGCACATTTACTGTTTTTGGCGCCAATCCCAGAAGTGCCGCCGTTTCTTTTTCTGACAATTCATGCAAATAGCGACATTCCAGTACCACACGGTCGTTTTCATCCAGACTGCGAATCGCCTCTACCAGTTGGTCATACGATTCGGCCTGCAAATACGCATCCAACACATCTCCCGCATCGCCTTCCTCTGCTAGCGCATCATCATAAGCAATCCATTCTGCCCGCTTCTCCCGACGCAGCATATCAATCGCACGGCTTTTTACAATCGTTACTAAAAAGCGTTTTGTCTGTGCACTATGTACTTCATCCACCTTTTCGATATGTCTCGTCAAGGCAAGAAATGTTTCCTGCACCGCGTCCTCTGCCAACTGACGGTCTTTTAATATATCGTTCGCCACGTACCAGAGCAACTGTTTGTATGTGTCATAGAGAAGCACGAATTTATTCTGTTCTTCCTCCGTATCCAGCATCGATAAAAATAGTAGCATTTTTCTCCCCCTACATCTAACCAAACGTAAGTAATCACTAAAATACTACACATAATTTTATTTTTTTTCAAATTTTTTAACAGTTCAGCCATAAACAAGCAAGCGGCGGGTCGCGACAAGGTCTTTCCTATGAAAAAATAAAAAACTCACAGCGTGTGAATCACGTTTCACATGCTGTGAGTTCTATACCTTTTAGGATGATAACACGAATGTATGCTGTCCGGCTAACAATGTCCGACTGCTGCCATCCGGTAGCTGCAATGTCGCCTGCTCTCCATA
>JAGAOE010000186.1 GCA_017623885.1 Eubacterium sp.
AGTACGCTTCTGCCGCTGCCTGATATTCTCCTGTATATTGAACTGCATATAAGCGGGTATTCTCATATTGCCCGGCATCTATGCAGGCAGCCTGATAGCGTATGAGTTCTTCTTCAGACAACCGCAATTGCAATGCGTCAATCACCTCTTCCTCTTTTATCAGGCGATACACGCGTTTATGACCAACCACCAGATAATCTTCTCCATTTGGAAAAACGATACGGACATCTACAAACTCATCTTTTTGTAGCATTTGCGGCAAGGATAACGCACGCAATTCGACATATCGTTCGTCATCCGCGACCTTTGTTCCCTCATACATCATCTCTTCGCTCAACATGGCGCCTTTTTTTAACGACAGCTTGCATCGTTTTACAACATAATCTTCTGCTGCCGGCATACGCACCCACGTCAAGTCATCGGTAGACTGTATCCGCTGTATTCGGAACATTTCTTCTGTCAAGATATCACCTGCTACGACATCCCTCGTCAACACGCACACATTCGTATAACTGTATTGCGCCTCCAAATTTTCGTAATATTCCAGACGGTCTGTCAATTCAGCGATTCCCTGACTTTTAAAGGAATCTCTGCAAACAAACGGAATCGCCGTGACAATAGCTCCGCACAAGGCTGCTATAATCATCATCTTGTGTCTGGCTCTCAGCTTTATCATCCTATCCTCCTATAGTAATTGCTGAAAAAAAGGGAGCTGGTCTTTTACCAGCAGGAATGGATCGGGGATAAAAGGAATCGTTCGCACCGGCACGTGATAAGCTCTTTGAAATCTCTTTTTTTCGTATACATTTCCCGTGACTGTAAGCAACGCGGTAATATAATTTTTTATAGGTTCACACTCATGGTTTTCCATGAATTGTTCTGCTTGATTCACGCGCCAGGGGCTAAGAGAAGCGACCAGATATTTCAGATCACAACGCAGAAATTCCTGCCAATTCTCTTGTTCACAGCCAAGATCCAGAACAAACAGCTCATGGGATGCGTTCAACAATTGCGGCACATGCATAGACAGGACCTGCGGATAATAGCATACACGTTCTCTCACAAAACAGTCTGACTCTGCTTCATCTTCATCCATGCTGCTGATACACAAATGTCTGCCCAGTTCTGCCACTGCCGTTGACATACCCCATTCATTCGCCGCATAATTCGCAGCAGCAATTGCGATATGAGTCGTCCCCACACCGGCTTCTACGCCCAAAAATCCGATTGTTTTTCTCTCTCTTACCTTTTTCGCCGATCTGATTTGAATGTTTCTCACCATCCTTCCTTTCTTTGCAGTGTCTCGAAAAACGCGCGTTTTTCTTCGGTCAAAACCATCGGATTCGCATCCAGTGGAAAGCAATACACTCTTTTGCGCCAATGCTTCGCATATTCCTTTGCTGTCTGTTCATCTCCATAGTTCACAACCGGTATCACGTGTTTCTGCAGATGCAGCTTTTGATATAGCCACTCTGCCTGTTGTCGTTCCCACACTCTGCCACCTAATACCAGGAGAATTCCTTCACACAACTCTAATTCTATGTCTGTCGATTCATATGCTCCGAAATCCCGAATCAAAAAGCCATGCCCCTGCGCTATCCACTCCTGACTTCTTCGAAACGAAGCCGTTCCTCTGAAATGTCCGCATGACACATCTTCTGTCCATCGCACGCCTTGTATTTTGGCGTGTTCTCCTATATGGCGCAAATCACCCGTTCGGTTTTGCTCCATATAAAGGCTGTCCTGCCCCATAGCATTTAAGTACACATTGTAGGAAACGGCCAGATGTGTTGCTCCGATACCGGCCCGCATACCGACCACTGCCAGATTTTTATTTGCAAGATGCTTTTTCTCTCTGTAATTATCACTGTCATGATTACATATAATGTTTTCTTGTTTGTTGCTTTCCTGCAAAGAAACCTGTTCCAACTGCTCCCATAGCATTTTCGCAGATGCATATCGCCGGTCTGGCTCTGTCGCCATCGCTTTTGCAACAATATCACGAATCGCTTTCGAATACGGTTCATCATCCAGATGAGTCTCCAGAAAATGTAATACTGCACCAATTCCAAAGATATCTGTCCGCTCATCACATCGACCGCCTTCTTGTTTTTCCGGTGCCGCGAAGCGGACTGTACCGTATGACTGGTATGGATTTCCTTCTTTGGAAATATAAGATGCAATCCCAAAATCGACTATTTTTACCTGATTGTCATATAATATAATGTGTTCCGGTTTCAAATCCTGATAAATAATCGGTATGGGCTGCATATGCAGGTATCCGATAATATCGCATAGTTGTTTTCCTATTTGCAGAAAAAAATTTAGGGAAATCTTTTTTTGATGAAGCACGAATGCTTCCAGTGACTCACCCCGTACATATTCCTCCACAATATAATAATTGTTCTCATCCTCCTCAATATCATAGATGAGCGGAATACCGGGATGCCTCAAAGATTTTAATAGCTCCGCTTCTGAATAGAAGCTTGAACTGCCGGACGAAGTTTTGGGAATAGACTTGATCGCCCGTTCCTGTTCTAAAGTCTGATGTCTGGCTAAATACACACGGCCGTTGGCGCCGACTCCGAGAAGTCCGAGCACGGTGTATTTTCCGAACAGGATTTGCTCCATGTTTTTCACCGCACTTTCTGTTTGACCTGATTCTATACTTCGGTGAAAAAGCATCTCTAAATTGCTTATACCACATACATTTCATTTTTGACAAGCAATTTCCCGCAATTTATACTTTTTTAAGATTTCAAGGCTTGTTTCTCAACGCAATCCCTTGACGGAATGCATATTATTTTATATACTTTTTTTGCTTTTGGAAACAATTGAAACGATTCGAAGTCTTTTGAACAAACCATCACTTTTAAAGGGATTTAATATTATGAAAATAGAACGCATAAATGATAATCAAATACGTTGTACACTCACAGGTCAGGATCTTGCTGAGCGACACTTACAGCTCTCAGAGCTCGCCTACGGAAGCGACAACGCGAAGCAGCTTTTTCAGGAAATGATACAGCAGGCGTCCTACGAATTAGGATTTGAAGCAGATGACCTGCCGCTCATGATTGAGGCAGTTCCGCTTTCCGGCGGCTCATTGATGCTCAACGTCACAAAAGTCGAATATCCTGAAGAACTGGATACACGATTTTCGAACTTCACACCCAGCCACGATTCCTTCGAACAGATCGAACATACTTCTCCCGAACATGCACTTCCCGAAAGTGCAGACGGAATTCTCGACCTGTTTCGCAAGCTCGGTGCCGCTGCGGCTGCACTGCATCCTTCCGATGATGACACGACGGACGCTACCGCATCTCTTGACTCCGATACCTTTGTACCATTAAAAGAGTCTGCTTCTACCGTCACAGATACAGCTCCTGTTTCATCAGAAAATCCGTTAGAAGTATCTGCTGACATTGTGAAATTGTTCTCTTTCCGCAACATGGAGCACATCGTACGGCTCGCCCGCGTCTTAAAGGACTTTTATACGGGAGACAATTCGCTGTTTTTGGATGCACCGGAGCATGTGTATTACCTTGTTCTGCACAAGAGCGAACACACACCCAGCGAATTTAACAGAGTCTGCAACATTTTATCCGAATACGCGTTGCAAAATCGCTATGTAGCCTCTGCTGAAGCATATTTTTCCGAGCATTTCCGTTGTATTATCGCACAGAATGCACTTCAGACACTGGCAGAGTTATCTTAATACACAAAATAAACCCCGCGAAAATTCGCGGGGTTTTATTTCATTCTATTTATTTCTCGTGCTTCAGGAATTCGTTAATCTGATCAACTAACGCATCCGGTTCCAGACCATGAACCATCGCTGCCTGCTCGATTGTCTCCATCTGTGATGAAGGGCATCCGAGACAGTGCATTCCGATACCGAGCAATACCGGAGCAATGCTCTCATCTATCTGAAGCAACTCACCGATCATGGTATTCTTTGTTACTGTTGCTGCCATCGTCTTCATTTCCTCCTTAAATATTCTGTAGTCAATTATTCCATTCTTTATTATAACCATTTTTCCTCGATTGTCCAGTCTGTATCCTCATCTGACACGATTTCTTATGTGCTGTATTTTATCATTATGATAAATTTATCAAATATTGACCAAAAATCTTATCTTTATTTTTTATGTTGTTATATATTGCTAACACAAGTTGCGATGAACTAATTTAACGTACCGAATTTTGTACATATTTCCTACATTTCTCTCTTGTGTTTCAACATTTTTTATAATAAAATTATCTCACAACTACAACATTTGTAGAATATGTGAATGAATAAGGAGGATAATCAAATGGCTTACGTTATTGGAGATTCTTGTGTATCTTGTGGTACCTGTGAAGGTGAGTGCCCCGTAGGAGCAATTTCTGCAGGTGATGGAAAGTATGAAATCGCTGCTGATTCTTGTGTAGATTGTGGAACTTGCGCAGGTGTATGTCCCACTGGAGCTATCAGCCAGGGCTAATAGTTATGTTATACACAAAAGAGACTGCTTATGCAGTCTCTTTTTTTCGTTTCAATATTAAATCAATCGCAACGTCCTAGCTACCTTACGTCTCTATTCTGGCTACTCCGGGTACAGCCTTCAATTTCTGTTTTCCCTGTTTTCTCTTTCGAATGCTTCGCTTTTGTTTTTTTCCATAGTTTCGAATCGCCTCGTCCAGCTTTCGAAAACGTTCTTCTTCCTGTTCATCCTGCACACGCATCAAATAGTTCATTTCCTTTAATACGCGGTCTCCTACTTCTGTCCCTATTTCGTGACTTAAGTCCTTATTGTTGTCCGACATTGCATTTCGGACAATTTCTGTCATCATTTGTTGGAACTGCTCCATTCGCTCCTGAGGTGTCATCTGTACCGTAACATGTCCCGGTCTCTCCTCTTGATATGGCTGTAATCGCTGCATATGTATCTGCTCCTGACTCTGAAATCTTTGTCCCTCCATCTGATTTGGCTTCATCCGCATCGGTTCCTGTACTGGCTGCTCCTGCACCTGCACTTGATTTAGCTGCACCTGATTTGATGACCGCTGTGCCTGCTCCTGTTGCAACTGTATCTTAATCGCCTTCAGTTGATACCCATCTTCTTTTAACTGTTTTATGCGCAAAAACTGATCAACATTCTCTTGTGTATAATAACGGTGTCCCATCTCATTTCGCGGAACTGTCAATCCCAATTCATCTTCCCAGTAACGTAATACATGTGATTCCACTGCCACGATATTCGCCGCATCAGAAATCAAATAACGCACCTGTTCCAACCAATCGACCTCCTTTTTTACATTTTACCGTAACGATTCTGACCATCTTTTGACACAAGTATCTCTTTCCCGTATCTTCAGCATGTCCGAACGATTACTTTATAACCTATATTATACGCATGCAGATTTACGTGTACAATCTTTTTTCATCGCAGTTTTCGACACGCCGGCTGGAAAAAGAAAAGAGATGAAATTTTCTTTTATCTATGATATAATAGCAAAAATATGTCGTTTTACAGGTGACAAACGTCGTTTTGTCTACCTTGTCTCTTATAGGAGGATACATGCGTAATCGTTCCATTAAATTGAAAGGCAGGCTGCGTACCTATTTATCAGCCCCGCTGTATTTGATTGGTCTGCTCATTTTGTTGAACATTCCAATGTACTTTGTTGACCAGCGCGCAGGCATATGTATCAGTGGTTTTATCGGTGTTTACTCTATTACGGTACTGGTGACCTACTACCGAAACAAACCTCTGTTATTACATTCTCTGATTAACTTTGCCACGCAATACGGCAGCGTTCAAAAAAAATTATTAAATGAATTTGAAATCGCATATGCGTTATTGGACTATAACGGAAAAATATTGTGGGTGAACAATCTATTCGAGGAAAAGACCGGAAAAGGAAAAGATTATCACAAGTCCATTACTTCTATCTTTCCGAACATCACTAAGGAACTCTTGCAGAGCGAGGAATCTTTAGAATTAAAGCTCAGCCTGAACGAGCAGGATTTTCGTGTATCTATGAGCCGCATTTATTTTGACGCGATTTTACAGGATACCGATCTGGTAGAGCCCGGTGATGACCGCAATTATCTGACAGCCGTTTACTTTTTCGATGAAACCGTATTAAATCACTATATCCGTGAAAACGAAAATCAAAAAATGGTTGTCGCTCAAATTTACATCGACAACTATGACGAAGCATTGGAAAGTATCGAGGATGTCAAGCGTTCCCTGCTGGTCGCTCTCATTGACAGAAAGGTCAACGCTTATTTCTCCAAGGTCGATGCACTTGTGCGCAAAACAGAGAAAGACAAATATTTTGCTGTATTCCGCCACGAGTTTTTGCAACAACTCAAAGATGATAAGTTTAGCGTCTTAGAAGATGTCAAAACCGTAAAAGTCGGTAATGCAATGGATGTCACCTTAAGTATCGGTATCGGCAACACCGGATGCAATTACAGCCAGAATAACGAATACTCACGTATGGCGATCGACCTGGCACTCGGACGAGGCGGCGACCAGGTCGTATTACGTGAAGGCGAAAAAGTCACCTACTTTGGCGGCAAGGCACATCAGGTAGAACGAAACACCCGTGTCAAAGCCCGCGTGAAAGCACATGCGCTTCGCAGTATTATCGAGAGCAAAGAGCGTGTCATCATCATGGGACATCAAATCAGTGACATGGATTCCTTCGGTGCAGCCATCGGTGTTTACTGTGCGGCACGTACTCTGGATAAAAAGGCACATATCGTATTAAATACAGTCAGCTCCACACTTCGTCCCTTCCGTGAATGCTTCACAGAAGCCGAAGGCTATGCAGTGGACACCTTCTTATCCAGTGAGCAGGCGATTGAATTGTGTAATTCAAATACGGTAGTCATGGTCGTAGATACCAACCGCCCAGGCAACACAGAATGTCCTGAGATTTTGAAAAAGACGAAAAATATTGTCGTATTTGACCACCACAGACAGTCAAACGACGTAATTGAAAATACGGTATTGTCTTATATTGAGCCTTACGCATCTTCTGCCTGTGAGATGGTCGCAGAAGTATTACAGTATTTTACAGAAGGCATCAAGCTTGCTCCTCAGGAAGCAGACAGTATTTATGCTGGCATCTTAATCGATACAAACAACTTTATGGCCAAGACCGGCGTTCGTACCTTCGAGGCAGCCGCATACCTGAAACGCTGCGGCGCAGAGGTTACACGCGTGCGTAAAATGCTTCGCAATGACATGTGCGATTACAAAGCTCGTGCAGAGGTCGTTCGAAATGCAGAAGTTTACCGTGAATCATTTGCCATCTCTGTTTGTCCGGCTGACAACATCGAAAGCCCTACCATCGTAGGTGCTCAGGCAGCCAATGAGTTGTTAAATATTACCGGTATCAAGGCATCATTCGTTCTTACTGAATATAAAAACAAAGTATATATCAGCTCACGTTCCATCGATGAAATTAACGTACAGCTCATCATGGAAGCATTGGGCGGCGGCGGTCATCTGACCATCGCAGGCGCTCAGCTTGAGCATTATTCCATCGCTGAAGTAAAATCATTACTGCAGCAAACACTGGATAAGATGATAGAGGAAGGAGATATCAAAGCATGAAAATCATATTATTAGAGGATGTAAAATCATTAGGAAAAAAGGGAGAAATTGTTACAGTCAGTGACGGCTATGCAAGAAATATGATACTCCCCAAAAAACTGGGTGTAGAAGCGACCGGAAAGAATCTGAATGACTTAAAGCTTCAAAACCAGCATGCACAGAAAGTCGCACAGGAAAATCTGGAAGCAGCACAGGCATTGGCTGCTACATTAAAGGATAAAAAAGTCGAGCTGAAAATGAAAGCCGGCGAAGGCGGCAGAACCTTCGGCTCTATTTCTACAAAAGAAATCGCTGAAGCCGCAAAGAAGCAGCTAAATATGGATCTCGACAAAAAGAAAATGGTTTTGAGAGATCCCATTAAAGCACTTGGCACTTATGAAATTCAGATTAAGCTTCACCCGCAGGTAACCGGAAGCTTTACTGTACACGTATCAGAGGAGTAAACGATGCCAGCAGAAGAAACGCTCATCAAACGCACGATGCCAAATTCGCTGGAAGCCGAACAATCTCTCATCGGTTCCATGATTATGGATCGTGATGCGATTCTTGTCGCTTCCGAACAATTAATCAAAGAAGACTTTTATCATCAGCAATATGGCATACTCTTTGAATCTATGGTGGAGCTTTTTAACAATCGAGAGCCCGTAGATTTGATTACACTTCAGAATAAACTAAAAGAGAAAAATGTTCCTCCGGAGATCAGCTCTCTGGAATATGTAAAAGATTTGGTCGATGCCGTTCCTACCTCCGCAAATGCAAAATATTATGCAGAGATTATCAAAGACAAATCGCTTCTTCGAAAGATGATTCGCACGACAGAAGGTATCACCAACGACTGTTATCAGGGTACCGAAGCGACGACGGTTTTATTGGAACAAACAGAAAAGAAAATTTTTGAGCTTGTCCAAAATCGTGGTGGCGGAGACTATGTACCGATCAAACAGGTCGTGTTAAACGCCTTAAATAATATCGAAAAAGCGTCAAAAACACAGGGAACTGTCACCGGTATCGCGACCGGCTTTCTGGATTTGGATTACAAAACAGCCGGATTACAACCCTCTGACTTGGTATTGGTAGCGGCGCGTCCTTCTATGGGAAAGACGGCATTTGTCCTAAATATTGCACAGTACGTTGCATTTCACAGCGATTTGTGCACCGCCATTTTCAGTCTGGAAATGTCAAAAGAACAGCTCGTAAACCGTCTGTTCTCCCTTGAATCACGTGTTGATGCACAAAAACTTCGCTCCGGTGATCTCTCCGATTCAGATTGGGAAAAGCTAATCGAAGGCGCCGGCACAATCGGCAAGTCAAAATTAATCATTGATGATACACCGGGTATTTCTATATCTGAGCTTCGAAGCAAGTGTAGAAAATATAAACTGGAGCACGATTTAAAGCTCGTGATCATCGACTACTTACAGCTCATGAGCGGCAGCAGCGGCAATTCATCCATCTCCAGACAGCAAGAAATCTCTGATATTTCACGTGCTTTGAAAGGTCTGGCGCGTGAACTGCATGTACCTGTTGTAGCACTCTCACAGCTCTCTCGTCAGGTAGAACAGCGTCCGGATCACAGACCGATGCTTTCTGACCTTCGAGAATCCGGTGCGATCGAGCAGGACGCCGATGTGGTAATGTTTATCTACCGCGATGACTATTACAATAAAGATACCGAAGACAAAGGTATCGCCGAGATTATTATCGCGAAACAGAGAAACGGTCCCATCGGAACCGTCAATCTGGTCTGGTTACCGGAATACACCAAATTTGCAAATATGGAACGTTAGTCTCAGAACTTCATACAAAAAGCCGTTTTACTTATATTTCTATAAGAAAAACGGCTTTTCTATTATTTTTCTATTACTTCGGCTTCAACTAAAAGCGCTTATCTAATTAAATCTGAGATAATTCGTCCATAATCTCAAGTATATCAGATGCCATCTGTCCAATCAGTTCAATTACTGCCTCTACATCTTCGTCTGAATAGTCATCCGGATTCTCTGCGATAGAGTTTGATAATTCTACGATTTCATAACATGCGTTTGCATAGTCAACCATTGTTTCATCTGATTCTAATCCCAGTGTCTCTAATACAGTAACGAATGAATTATATAACAAAATCAGTTCTGCATTTCCGCGAGCTACACGCTCTGTCGGCTTTAAAGAAGTCTTTACAGTGATTTTTGTCGTTGCCTTATAGGTCTTGCCATTCTGTTTTACAGTAACTGTGATATTTGCTTTACCTTTTTTCTTTGCTGTAACAACACCCTTCTTTGATACAGTAGCTACAGATTTCTTGCTGGTTTTGTAAGAAATCTTTGCGTTATCGGCTACATCATACACGTTCAGAGTAAACTTTTCACCTTTTGCCATCACATAAGTCTTTAAAACCTTCGGTGTCAAGGTAGCAGCTTCTACCTGAACCGGTGCCAATATCGTAGTCAATGCTACTGCTAACACCAATACAGCCGAAATAATATACTTTCTCCATGTTGTGTTTTTTCTCTCCATAATCTTGTACTCCTTTTCTTTTAATATATATGTTAAATCACTCGCTCGTAGTGTTTTAACCGGGTTGATTTAAAAACATCACCTTTCATCGCTGTTTTTGGTAATTGTGCGTAAAATATATGCGAATTCCTCTTTGTTTTTATTTATATTATCACATTTTTATCTGAATTTTCTTTGTTGGTGTGAACGGTATCTATACAGCGTGAATGGTAAAATTCATGAGTTGCCATTGTTCCGGAAAAAAATTATAATTTAGATATCTACTAAATAAAGGAGCGTCGTCCGATGTTGGTACAAGTATTATCTTTTCTTCACCATACTACAACGTTATTATTCGGAATATATGTATCGGCTTTTTTCTTAGGTGTTAAACAGGAGCGTCGAAATGTCGTGACATTATTTCTGTTTTTTTGCGCCTGTGGACTGCTCTACTTATGTTCCGTCATGTTCATTGGCGATCATCTATCCTATATGATTTATCCGCTGGTGATTCATTTACCTGTCGTTTTGTTCTTGCGCTTTTACTACAAATTTCCGCTTCTCTCCAGTCTGGTCTCCCTGCTGACGACCTATATGTGCTGTCAGATTAGCAACTGGATCGGTTTGTTCTTCCTGACACTGACACAGATGGAAATGGTTTACTATAGTGCCAGAATTATTACGACCATTCTTACTTTTATTGTACTGGCACGATTTGTCTGTCACACGACATCCACCATTTTTCGTAAAGATAACCATTCTCTCTACATTTTTGGTTTCCTGCCCTTTGTCTATTACATATTTGACTACTCCGCTGCGAAATGGACCTCGCTATTATACTCAGGAAACAAAGCGATTGTAGAATTTTTGGGATTTGCACTCTGCATCTCCTATTTATTGTTTTTGTTTGCCTATTTTCAGGAATATGAGCAAAAAGAACGAATCCGTCAGGACAATCGTCTCATGGAAATGCAATTAGCTTCCGTACATAATGAAATCATCTATGTACAGGAAAGCAAGCAGGCATTATCTATCCTCAGACATGATATGCGACACCACCTAAATTTGCTTCTGACACTGCTTCAAAACAATCATACACAAGAAGCAGTTTCTTATATTACTAATATCAGTGCGTCTTATGAGGATACCATTGTCACAACATATTCAAAAAGTGATATGCTAAATGCCGTATTATCGATTTATCATTCGCATTTCGCAGAGCGTAACATCTCTTTTACCTGTCAAATCGACTGCGAACACGCATATTTTTCTGAGCTGGCATTTTGTACGATTTTATCAAATGCCTTGGAAAATGCCTTACATGCACTTGAAGATGAACAGATAAAGGAAAAATGGGTGACATTGAAAATCTCTGAAAAAGGCAGTCACCTTTTGATAAGTCTTGAAAATGCGCTTTTTAAGAAGCCACATTTTGTAGACGGAATACCTATTTCAAAAAGAAATGGACATGGAATCGGCGTAAAGAGTATTTTATATTATGTAAAACAGCTTCATGGACAATGCCATTTCCGTGTTTCGAACAATACATTTTTATTACAGATTATCATATAAACAAGTGAGGTAACTATGAAAATTGCTATTTGCGATGATGAATCATTTTTTTTGGAGCACACCTGTGAATTGGTGACAGCCTGGGCGCAACAGCATCAACTACCGCTCTCGCTTTTTCGCTTTTCAAATGGCGATGATCTTTTGCAGGCTACGCAGTCGGAATGCATGGACTTAATTATTCTTGATATACTTATGCCGCTGCTAAACGGCATCGAAACAGCAAAAGAACTGCGTATCAACTATCCGAATCTGCCTATTATTTTTCTGACTTCATCCAGTGAATTTGCCATCGATTCCTACGATGTAAATGCATTCTTTTATTTAATGAAACCGGTAGATACAGAAAAATTATATACGGTACTGGATCGATTTTTAGCGAAACAGGCTACAAATAAGCCTTGCTTTGTTGCAAAGACATCTTTCGGTTACTGTAAAGTTACAGAAGATGAGATTGATTACTTAGAGGCGCAAAATAAATATGTAAATATCTATCTGATTAACGATACCGTGATTAAAATAAAAGAATCGTTTTCTAAGTGCGAAGAATACTTTACCTGTGAGAAAGGTTTCTTTAAGTGTCACCGCAGCTATATTGTTAATCTCAGCCATATTTCCGAATTCTCAAAAACAGAAATTCGCACAGAATCTCATGCAACGATTCCGATTTCCCGGAACAGCTATGTATCATTTAAGGAGGCTTATTTTCATCATATGTTTTCATGAAAGGATGTCGCTTGCGAGACCCTCTGCCTGCAGCGGATTACGACAAACGACATCCTTCTTCTCCGACGCAGTGCGATCCACGCGGAGCATTTTTATTTCATAGGAAAGTTCGAACTGTTCGTCGCCAACTTCAAACATACCACGGATTGCCTATGAACAGTTAAAATTTGAACATAAACTTCTGTGAGCTTTTTCCTGATTTTTCCCTAAATATCAGCTTTCCACCGGATACCGGTGTCCCATCTGCAATATCCAGATACATACCATTTCCGTTCTTAATGCAGACACTTCCATCATCATTATATTCAAATGTCATAATCTGACTTTTGTTTCCCTGCAAAAACTGCTTAACATTTCCGCTTGAATCACTAAGAACATATAAGGAATTCACGTTTTTCAAAGAATAATTTCCACTATCACAATCAATAAAAAATCTTTGATTATTTCTTCCTGTACATTCCCAAAGTCCGATAGTTGCACCTTCCTGTTTGCTTTCCTCCCAGACATCCAGACATACATTCTGGTTATCAAAAGTTACAATCATATAACCCACCTGACTATCACTTATCAGATACGCTGTCTTAAAAGTCGGAACCAGTGCCTTATAGAATCTGGCAATCGCTTCATCTCTGTACACTTTGCTACCTGTCCACTGCTGGATATGTGCCACGGCACAAGCATCCTTCGACGCATCCGTAACCTTCATCAGCCTATCTACAATTTCATTGTAGGTGCCCACAGTCAGTGCCTCGTCAGGCATAAATTTCTTGTTGGATGTGCTCTTTATAATACCGAGCTGATGCGCCATAATCACATACTTATCCTTTGTATCCTTGAACGGTGATGTTGTTTTTTGCTTTGGAAGCTTATTTCCCATCGCCTGATACCACAGCACTGACAATCTGCATAATTCCTTTTTCGTCAGTCTCTTATCATAATCCTTTAAAATACCGCTATAAGTCAGCTTAGACTTTTTTGCCAGCTTGATGTATGGCTGATATTCTGATCCCGCACCTGCCAGATATGCATCTCCTACTTTGACATCACTCTTTTTTATATATGCAACATAGGATTGACCAATCAGAATCTTCATCCACTTTTTATTGTAATTCGCATTCACGATCTCCACAGAACTTCCTGCAGGAGCGCATGCGTAACAGTTTGCCGGCTTGCTGTCATCCGGAAGTGCATAAATGTATGCATAATCATCTCCCTGCAACACATCACCAACGAGACCTTTCTTTTTCACCACATCCGCTTTCGTTTTCCGCTTCAGAAGCGTTCTCTTTTTCACCTGATCGAGAGGAATGGTTGATTTGTTCAAATAATAGGCTTTTCCCTTATAATTCACGATATTGTATTGTCCCGTACAGGTCGTATACAGTTCATTAATATAGACGGTCGCACCCTTCGGGATACACTCTTTATAATAATACTTCCCATCAAAAGGCTGTGCATCCGACGGCAGTACGGCATAGGACTCAAATTTCATAAGCGAATCATACACCGGTTTAAAATCTGTAGCATCCACCCAGGTCATGGTTGTCGCCTGCACATATTCAACACCTGTAAGCACCATCAGCATCGTAACCATTATCAGGCAACAAAATCGTTTCAAAATATTCTTTTTTTTCATAGCATACCTCCTGATTTAATATTTTACTTTTCTTGTTATTTTTTTATCATGTAACTGCATTTACCTTGTTGTTACAGTTACCAACTTGATAATTGTGCATAAATATAACAAGTATTTCTGTTTGTTTTTATATATTATCACATGCATATTTAAAAATCAATCTTATACGCGAACGGTATTTATATCGCGCGAATGGAAAAAATAAAGCCGTCATATAGCAAGGTCTTTCCTATGAACTAAAAAAAGACCGCTCAGCTTTCGCTAAGCGGTCCTTATATCTTAATCCTGAACGTAAGGCATCAATGCTACGTGACGTGCTCTCTTGATAGCAACAGTCAGTGCACGCTGATGCTTTGCACAGTTTCCGGTAATTCTTCTGGGAAGAATTTTACCTCTCTCAGAGATATATCTCTTTAACTTGTTTGTATCCTTATAATCGATTACATTATCTTTTCCACAGAATACACATACTTTTTTTCTTCTGTGCATCGGGCGTCTCTTTGCGGGAGCGCCTTCTCTATCACTCTTATTGTAAGGCATAGCTTTTACCTCCTGTAGTATTTGTTAATTAAACGGTAATTCTTCATCTATTCCATCGGGAATATTCATGAAGCCATCACCTGCATCGCTCGGTGACGGTCTGTCAGCAGGCGCAAATCCACCGCCATTATTCTGGCTGGCATTTTTGCTCTCAGCAAACTCCTGATCCTCTACTACGATGTCTGTCGTGTACACGCGCTGTCCATCTTTGTTTGTATAAGATCCGGTCTGAATTCTGCCGCTTACGAGCATTTTCATACCTTTTCTCAGGTATTTCTCTGCAAACTCACCGGAACGGCCAAATGCAACACACTGTATAAAATCTGTGTTCTGCTCACCATTCTGATTGCTGCGGCTCATACGACGGTCTACTGCTAATGTATATCTTGCAACTGCCATTGCATTTTCTCCCTGAGAATAACGTACCTCAGGATCACGAGTCAGACGACCCATCAAAATAACCTTATTCATTCGGTTCTCCTATTCTATTTCTCGTCAGTTCTAACACACAAGAAACGAAGAACATTGTCCATGATGCGGACATTGCTTTCCAGCTCAGCCGGTGCAGATGCCTCAGCGTCAAAGTGAATGAAGTAGTAGAAGCCTTCGCTCATCTTCTGAATGTCATAAGCTAACTTCTTCTTGCCCCAGTCCTCAATGTCAGTAATAGTTCCGCCTGCACGAGTGATATACTCTTTTGCTTTCTCCACTGTAGCGGTTCTAACATCGTCTTCAATCTTGGCATTTACAACGAGTGCTAATTCATATTTATGCATCGTTTTTACCTCCTTTTGGTCTCTGGCCCATTCTTTTTTGTCTCTATTTTTGAATGAGCAAGGAATCATAGTTCACAAGACCGTATTTTATCACGTTTTTACAACGTTTGCAAGGGGTTTTTCGTATTTTTTGAGCAAATCATGCTACCCTTTTTTCAATGACTTTGTATTTTTCTCTACCAATTTACGTGCAATCATGATTTGATGACCACAGCCCTCGCACTCTAAACGAAAATCTGCTCCTACGCGCAGAATCTTCCAATCGTGGCTCCCACAGGGATGTCCCTTTTTTAGTGTAACAACATCTCCTACCTGATAATCCATCGGCATTGTCACTCCGTTTCTGTTATTTTTTAATAGACATTTGCGAAACTCTGATTTAGCAAATAGGTATTTGCGAAACTCCAATTTCCTTTTATCGAAGATGTGCAACATCACCAAACCACCGCAGATACGCTTGCGCTATGTAGCAAAGTAAACGAGGAGTTTCGCAATCGCCTATATTTTATTAATCTATATCTTTCAACTGTGAAAAAACTTCACCTAATCCGGTTTGTAGCACGAGATTCGCGCGTCTGTCCATCGGTGTCGCTGACTTATTTATCAGTACCAGCTTATTTCCGCGATAATAGTCGATGAGCCCTGCTGCCGGGTATACTGCCAATGAAGTACCGCCTACTATGAGCATGTCCGCATGGCTAATATCATAAATCGCTTCGCGCATCGTCTCATCGTCCAGTCCCTCTTCATAAAGCACAACATCCGGTTTTACACCTGAACCGCAGGCATCACACAGCGGCATCGGGCCGTCCGAATCTAGGATATACTTCGCATCAAACAATTTTCCGCAGCGTTCGCAATAATTGCGATGCACACTTCCGTGAAGTTCATGTACCCGCTTTGACCCTGCTGCCTGATGCAATCCGTCTATATTCTGTGTAACAATAGATGTTAGCTTGCCGCTCTGCTCCAGTTTTGCCAACACCTCATGTGTGACGTTTGGTTTGACATCCAGACACAACATCTTATCCTTATAAAATCGGTAAAACGCTTCTGTTTTTGCACGATAAAAGCTATGGCTGAGAATCGTTTCCGGCGGATAATCATAATTTTGATGATACAACCCGTCTACACTACGAAAATCAGGTATCCCGCTCTCGGTACTCACTCCTGCACCGCCAAAAAATACAATATTTTCGGATTCTTTAACCATTTGAATAAATGCATTTATTTTTTCTGTCATTTCATCTACCTCCGTCCTATCTATTATATTAAGCCTTTTTTTCTTTTCTGACAACGAGCATTTCTTTACAATTCAGGCTTTTTCTCACTATCTCGTGTCATACGCTATGCTTTACTTTCATATTCTTTCATTCAATGTAACCGTCACTGCTTACTTGCTTATACTGCACATGATTTTACACAATACGACAGCTACAAAGGTGCTGACCAGTGTTGCCAAAATGCCCGGACCCACAATAAAGGATGGATTGGTACTGCCGTACTGACTGCGATAAGCAATCATATTCACAGGTATTAACTGCAACGAAGATATATTTAAGACCAGAAAGGTACACATCTCTTTGCTCGCTACCGCCTTTTTTTCTCCGGATAACAGTTTGAGCTCCTGCATCGCTTCTAATCCTGCCGGTGTCGCTGCCCATCCCAAACCAAATATATTCGCAATAAAATTGGTCGCAATCAGCTCATTGGCTCTGCTGTCAGGTACGAGGTGCGGGAAAAGGAAGCAAAGCAGAGGCCGCATACGTCTGGTACATGCCTGTACCAGCCCGGTTTCCTGTGCAATTTCCATCAAACCCGACCACATAGCAATCACACCTGCCATCGTAATCGCCAGACTGACTGCCTCCTTTGAAGCACTGACTGCTGCCTCTGTAAGAGAACCCAATCCACCGTGAAACGCACCAAAAACGACTCCTATTAGTATCATGATACCCCACAACAAATTCATCTGCACGCTCTCTTTCCCGATACACCTGTATCGTAAATTTCGGATTATTCTTAAGATATGCACATACAACGAAGAGGTTCATATAATAAGTATTAGATACTCATTTTGAAAGGAGCCCTCTATGTCTTTTCTTCTTTTTTTATCCGACGCCATCATCCCGATTTTCATAGTCGTCATTATCGGATATGGATTACTCACAAACTGTCCCATCTACGATACATTTATCCACGGTGCTATGCGTGGATTAAAAACAGTTGTGCATATCCTGCCCACCTTAATCGGACTATTACTGGCAGTCGGCATTCTTCGCACGAGCGGCTTCCTTCTCTGGTTTGCCGGTCTGCTCGCTCCGGTCTGCGAGCTGCTGTCCTTCCCTTCCGAGCTTTTATCTGTAGCGTTTGTGAAGCTCTTCTCGTCTTCCGCTGCCACCGGATTGGCGCTCGATATTTTTAAACAATTCGGAACAGACTCCTTCGAAGGCCTTAGTACATCCATCATGCTAAGCTGTACGGAATCCGTTTTTTACACGATGTCCATCTACTTCATGTCCATCAACATCAAAAAAACGCGCTGGACACTCCCTTGTGCACTCCTTTCCACACTTGCCGGAATCATCATGAGCGTCATTTTAGCTCGCATGATGCTTTCTATATAATTACAATCATTTAATGCGTTCCATAACTTTCATAGTCCGTATGAAGTGTGTACCTCGTATCAAACAAGAGGCAATCCCCATCCTGAAACAAAAACTGATTGTCTCCGCAATCCGTGCGCGTATAATGAAATCCCTGCAGCCTCCACATGTTACAATAGCCCTTTCGGCTGTTTAACACATTTGTGTAGCTCAAATGGACTTGTTCTTTTGGAACCGTCTGTATTTCAAATTGAACCAAAAGATAACCATCGCGCTTAAACACCTCATCTCTTCCATATATTCTGCCACCCCGCATCCGAATATAAGTATTCAAATCAATGTCTGCATCAACGATATATAAATCCGGTGACAGTTGATATGCACCATCCCAGACCTGCACCGATGTCTCCTGTAACAATGGATCTGCGACATTCCTTATTCTTACCGGTAAATAGCTTCGGTTTGACGCTGTCATACGAAGCGGCTTTGATATAGGTGATAAGTCCTCTTTTCTATACAAATTCACACGTACTCTTTCTTTTCCGTCGCGCGATATATAATAATAAGTAGGAATCCAATTAATACATGCGCTGTCCGTTCGCATACTTCCCACTGTTTTGATCTGTAGCTTTACGGTATAACCCAGACCGACTGCTCGCGAAAAGGGCTGGTACGGATGATCACCCGGTAAAATCGGCAGCTTTCCATCCTGACTCCGCAAAGACACTTGCTGACCTTCCAAATTTTTTTCGCCAATACGATACGCAAATGGCTTTTTTTCGCCGTTTCGTTCATAAAATACGTTACGCCAACGCGGATAATCTATGATATCTACGATTGCCAAATCATATATTCTCCCTATGACACAGACCGTCACCTCGTCGTATGCCCCATACATTTCCAGACTTCGATTTGCCAAATATTCATTTTGATCGATACCATCCCGTACAGCCTGTGCATTTTTTGCCACCGTTCGAAAACGGATGTTGTAAATGCCCTCTGCTACGCCAACCGGCAAAAAGAATTCCTTTTCGCTCTCCTGCAAATCAATCCATGTATCTTTCTCATACCGGACATCTCCTATATACACTTCAAACGGAAAACGTACCTGCCTATATCGGACATATTTGCTGTATTCGCGCGTTCCATAGCCCTTTTGATCTTTATGTGTTCCGAAAGATGAGATTCCGACATGAAAGTTACGTCCCAAAATCAGACTGATTTCTTTCGTCGGTGTCACCTGCTGATTGTGCATGATATCGTCTGTCACACCGCCCTTGCATGTGACCGGTGTATGAAGACACACATCATTGACGTCTTTTACGACCAGTTCCTGCTTTTCACCTGTCCATCTCTCCTGATACACTGCCAACGCATACGAGCTGTATCGGTCATTGCGCTTTTCATCTGTGATTGTCACAGACGTACTCGACACCTGCTTTTGGCGAAATCCCTGCTGCCGCGTCGGCTCTTTTGCAATACTTTGCTGATAAGAACCATCCAAAATCACTTCGTCATCGATGAGCCATGTGTCGTTTCTCACCCATATCTCGCCGGCTGTCTGCTCCGCGAGCGCTAAGAGCTCCTCTGAACTGATACAACTACCACTGCTCAAATCGCCTCCATACACAGATGTCGCATACGACGGTATATCCATGTATTGACCCTTATCACAAATCAATGTCACCTGCGGCTCACACGAACAATCTACGGTCATCATCCCTTGCGGCAAGGATTCATTCGACAACTCACATGTCTGTAACTGATAAAAATCTATTTCCCGGATGCGATAATAGCAATAGCTTCGCTGTACATAATAAGTAAAATAGCTGGTAAAAGAAGCAGAGGCAGGACCTTTCTCTGTCTGCACCGTGTAGGTATATGTCACTGCAATCGATACCGGCACAGCGACTGACCCAAAATGACGAACCAGTTTTGCCTCGTAAAAATAAGCTTGCAGGTTTGTCTCTGCATGCATCTGTTCTCCGGTCGGAATTCCTTTTGTCGTGTCAAATATATCCGACGTCAGCTTTACCTGATTTTCCCCGCATTCCTTCTTTCCATAGGCAATGCGAAGCAAATCCCGATCTTCCCAGCCCTCTTCCCACTGTATAAACTCCGGAACCGGATAAAAAAAGACTTCTTTTTGAAAATGTGTACGCAATGCATCCGGGTCTGACCAATCTCTCGCACTCATAATTCCTGCTGCTGTTGTATACACTTCCCCATGCAGCATTCCGTTTTCATCCATATATCCGAGCGGCTGCCCATTCTCCACGACTGTCATGATTGCATCCATATAGACGATTCCGCCGTTTTGATACAAATCTAACTGCCAATCTGCTGACGCCTGACCTATTTTCGCAAATATCAAATCCTTATCGCACGTAAAATAAGTGAACATATAGTTTTCATCTTCCGGGTCTGCTTTTGACACACCGCTTTGTTGCAGCTTTAGGCGCACGCACGAGGACGCATCTGTTGCAGTTTTCATTCGCTTCATCGTCCAGCCGATCGTTCGATAGCGTACCGCCCCATCTGCCTTTTTGTCGCGTGTCGTCATTTGTAAATTTCCCTGGGAATCAAAAACCAGATTTTCTTTGTAAAGATTATTTTTATAGAAGTCTGATTCATAGCGAACGGTCTCATCTGCCAAAACTGTCACCGGTATGTGAAAAATACCTGACAATAAAACATACAATACCGCTATCACAGACATGAAATGTTGTTTTGTCATAAAATCCCTCCTTTTTATCATACGGATGGGATTTCGGACATAGAATCTAAAGACATAAAAATTAGGGCTTTATTTTAGCATAGTCCCTTAGAAAGTGCAATCATTCGAGCTATGATGAAAAAATTATTCTCTGTTTCTTCTGAAAAAAAATTAACTGTCAAAAACCGGCTGCTGATTCTGGGACTATGCATTGCCATAATCTTTTCCTGTAGCATGTCTGTTTTTTCCTCATTACAAACGAAAAAACAGCCGGATTTTGACAGTTATACACATCTGCTCTTTACCGAACAGCTATCTGCAGACACCATCGGTCTGAATTATATGCTCGCTAACCCCGATGCATATGGGATTACGTCGCCCCCTGTGACACTCGGCTCTTTACAGGAATCTGACAATACCCTCACGCGAATTTCATGTGAAAACATGCGCGCCGTTTTACAAAACTATGATTATGAGTCGCTTTCTGTCGAGCAGCAACTGCTCTATGATATTCTTCATTACACACTTACTTTAAATCTTGAAGGCTGTGAATTCTATTATTATGAAGAACCTTTAGGCGCGATAAACGGTATTCAGGCGGAGCTTCCTATTTTACTTGCTGAGTATTCCTTCCGTAGCCCTTCTGACATCGAAACGTATCTGACCCTGCTTTCACTCGTACCTGATTATTTTTCACAGATTATCGACTTTGAAGAACGGAAGGCCTCAAAAGGGCTGTTTATGTCAACGTTTGCAGCAGACAACATCATCAACCAGATTTCCTCGCTGTTGTCTCCGCCGGCTTTTTCCTGCCTGAGCGAAACATTTTCCGAAAAGCTCTCGGCCCTACCCGGATTATCCGAATCACAGCATACCGACTATATCGCAAGGCATGAAGCTGCGATTCAGGAATATCTCATTCCGGCATATAAAGGGTTATGTTCTGCCTTGTCGCGTTTGCGCGATACCGGTGTCTGCGACGGAAGACTTTGTCAGTTTCCGCAAGGTAAAGCATACTACACTTATCTTGTCAAACGGACGACTGCCAGCATGCGCAGTGTCGAAGAGTTGAATTCCATGATATCGAAAAAAAGACTTTCTGATTTGTCCGAATTAAAGGAAATTATCAATAATAACCCTAACATTCTGTCCGATATGACAAATGTGACACTTGATTATGATACGCCGGAAGCGATGTTAGAACACTTAAAGTATGAAATGCAAACAGATTTTCCGGCTCCTCCAAATACTGCTTATACAGTAAAAACCGTCTCTTCGGCTTTACAAAGTTTTATGTCTCCGGCGTTTTATCTGACCGCTCCGATTGACGCAAGGGATGAAAACCATATTTACATTAACCCGAAATATGAACACTCTGATCTGGAGCTCTTCACGACACTGGCACATGAAGGTTATCCCGGTCATCTCTACGAAACAGTCAGCTCCTACGAAAAAGACTTTTCACCGCTCCGTTATCTCTTTAGCTTTGGCGGATACACAGAAGGCTGGGCAACTTATACAGAAATGCAGTCTTATCAATATGCCGGACTCGACGAAACCGTAGCACGCGCACTTCAACTAAATGCATCTGCTACCTTAAGCCTTTATGCCTCGATTGACATCGGCATTCACTATGAAGACTGGAATCGTGATATTGTGCTGGAGTTTTTGTCCGATCACGGAATCACATCCGTCGAAACAGCCGACCACATTTATGAGCTTATCGTAGAGACTCCTGCAAACTACTTAAAGTATTACATCGGATACCTCGAATTTCTGGAATTAAAAAAAGAAGCACAGACCTTATTCTCCACTGATTACAACGATAAAGCTTTTCATCAGCTTTTGCTGGAAATCGGTCCGGCTCCTTTTCCTATGATACGCAAATACATGCCTATTTTTTTATCAAACACTTTGCCTGCGGCGGATTTCTATTCTGCCGCAGAGCGGTCTTCCAGTAACGCCTGATACACTTCACGCTTCGAAATACCTCGGTCCTTTGCGACCTGCTTCATCGCCTCTTTTCGCGCCATTCCCTGCGTTTCATAGATTGCCATATGCTCTTCTAAAGACATTTCTTCCCACGCCTTTTGAGCCTGCATCTCCATCTCGCGTCGATCGCGTCCGGCAACGACAAGGACATACTCTCCGCGCGGTTCATGGTCTTTATAATAGGATAAGACATCTTCAAGTGTCGTTTTTCGAACCTCTTCATGTCTCTTTGTCAGTTCACGACATATAGAAATCTCACGATTTCCAAGTGCTTCATATAATTCCTCTAAAGTCGAAACCAGATGATGCGGCGCTTCATACAAGATGATCGTCCGTGTCTCTGTCTGAAGCTCTTCAAGAACTTTTGTACGCTCCTTCTTATCGCGCGGTAAAAATGCCTCAAACGCAAATCTTCTGGTCGCCTGTCCGGACATCGTGAGCGCCGTCACACATGCTGCCGCACCCGGCAAGGAAGTGACCATTATCCCTTCCTCCAATGCAATGCGTACCAAATCTTCACCCGGATCAGAGATTCCCGGTGTTCCAGCATCCGTAATCAATGCAACATTTTTTCCTTGACGCATCTGCTCGATAAGCTGGTACGCCTTCTCTATTTTGTTGTATTCATGATAGCTCGTCATCGGCGTATGAATGTCAAAATGATTTAACAGCTTGATCGAATTCCTGGTATCTTCTGCCGCGATTACATCGACTTCACGTAATGTACGCAAAACCCGATACGTGATATCTTCCAAATTTCCAATCGGTGTTGCACATAAATATAAGGTTCCATTAGTATCCATAGATTTCTGTAATCTCCTCTGTATATACACCCGGCTCTCGAAAAACAATCAAGGGTTTCTCTACTGTCAGTCTTGCATTCCCACCCCTCAATCCTTCGATTAACACCATATTTGGTTCTTTATCAAGAAAGGGATGCACCATTTTCATACGTTTTGGCTCGATTCCATACTGATGCATCAAATAAAAAATTTCTACCAAGCGAAACGGACGATGCACCATATACATACGTCCTTTTGGTTTTAACAGCTTCGCACTTTGCGATATAATATCTTCTAAAGTGCATAATACTTCATGCCTTGCGATCGTTTTTGCTTCATCTGCATTTTGTAAGCCATGCTGACCGATCATATAAGGCGGGTTCGTTGTAATAACATCAAAAGAAGATGCTCCAAACAATGTCGAAGCATCCTTTATATCTCCTGTCACAATCTCTATTTTTTCTTCCAGCCTGTTAAAAGCGACACTGCGCCGCGCCATATCAGCACTTTCTTCCTGTATTTCCAGACCGGTAAAGTGCTTTCCCTGCGTCTTTGCCTCTAATAAAATCGGGATAATTCCTGTCCCGGTGCCCAAATCCAGCACCTGCTCTCCTTTTTTTACCCGCGCAAAGCCTGACAAGAGCACGGCATCCATACCAAAGCAAAAACGCTTCTCACTCTGGATAATCGAATAACCGTTTCGCTCTAAGTCATCCATTCTTTCTCCGGGCCGTAAAAATACTGCATTTTCTGATTGTTTAGGACTGGTTTGACTCAGAAGCTGACTGTCCTCCTGCAGAATTTGTCTTTTCTCCACGATCTCCACGATCCTTTCCACGTTCTCTGTTACGGTCTTTGTTCCAGTCTTTATTCCAATTTTTATGTCCGTGATTCTTTCGGTGGTTTCCTTCACGCTCTGAACGCGGCTCCCGCTCTTTTGATTCCTTCGAACCATCTTTCTCATGCTTTTCAAATTTACGTTCACGGTTTTTCCCTTTTTCACGGTCTTTCCGCTCACGCGGCTCATGATTTTGTTCACGGCGTTCTTTTGTTTTTTCACGCTCTGGTTTGTTTTCCACTTTTACCTCTGTCGTTCCAAGCTCTTCGTCTTCCAAGCCTTCCAGCTCTTCCAGTTCTTTTGCAGACAGCTTCACATTCTTTTTGCGAGGCTTGAACTTTAATTCATCGACATCATATTCACGTATCTCTTTCTCATCATCCACTTCAATGAGAACCTTTACCTTCTGGCGCAACACACTGACACTCTGCACTTCACCGCTCCCACCCTCAATGGTCGTGACTGTATCACCTACGCCGGGCAAACGGCTGTTGAGATATTCATAAGTCTCTTCTTCATTTTTCAGACAACACATCAGACGTCCGCAGACACCTGATATTTTCGTCGGATTCAGAGACAAATTCTGTTCTTTTGCCATCTTGATCGATACGGGCACAAAATCCGACAAATAGGAGCAGCAGCATAACTCTCTGCCGCAAATACCCATACCGCCTAACAGCTTGGTCTCATCTCTCACACCGATTTGGCGAAGCTCGATACGAGTGCGGAACACACTCGCCAAATCCTTTACCAGCTCGCGGAAATCGATACGTCCGTCTGCGGTAAAATAGAATAACAGCTTATTATTATCAAATGTATATTCAGCCTGAACGAGTTTCATATCAAGATTATGCTTGGCAATCTTTTCCTGACATGTCTTGTATGCACTCTTTTCGCGCTCTCGATTTTTTTCAACCGTCTTTTCATCTTCTTCGGTAGCCACACGTATCACCAGCTTCAAGGGCTGTACGACCTGGTCATCAGCTACTTCTCTCGGCGCGATCAATACGGTTCCAAATTCTATTCCTCTAGCAGTTTCTACAATTGCATGACTGCCTACCTCCATCTCGAAATCCTTCGGATCAAAATAATAGATCTTCCCGGCATTCCGAAAACGGATACCTACTACTTTTATCATCTTAATTCTCCTTTAGTGTCATCAGCAACAGCTCAATCGTGAGATCAAAGTTTACATTTGCATGCAATCTGATCTTTGCTTTGTCCAATGCCTCTATCATCAATTCGATTCCATGATAAGAACTGGTATTTGCCTGCTTTTTAATCTCATAGACCTCATCCTTAAAAATAAGTCCGTTTACATCTGCTGTTGCTTTATATAATAATACATCCCGATACCAAATCATCATGATATCGAAAAAATCATCGATTGCCAGCTTGTATTCATTAATCTGTCTCACTGCACCGATCATCTCTGATAAATCGATGTCTTTGACGCGCTTCAGCAACTGAAGTGCCGCATCCTTTATTTCATTGAAATGTGCGGAAGAAGCCAATGCCATCGCTTTTCCTACAATGCCCTGCGAAAATGCTACACACACATCTGCCTGATAGTCTACCACTCCACACTTTTTCATGAGAAAATCCTTTAACTTCTCATTTGACACAGGCTTTAAATCCAGTCGGATACAACGCGACAAAATTGTCGGCAAAAATGCATCTGCATTTGTCGTCAGCAACAGAATCATCCCATATGCAGGCGGCTCTTCGATCGTTTTTAACAAAGCATTCTGCGCCTGTACATTCATTTTTTCAGCTTCATCGATAATATAGATCTTGTAAGGACTGCTGTACGGCTTGACCGCGATATCCTGATTCACCTGTAAACGAATATCATCCACACCTATCACGTTCGGTTTTTCATGACGCACGTAAATGATATCCGGCTGATTATGACTCGCTGCCTGCTTGCACGAATGGCACTCGCCACACGCCTGTACATCCTTTTTCTCACATTGAAGTGCAGCCGCAAATGCTTCTGCAATCATCATTTTTCCGGAAGCCTCCGGCGCATTCAATATATATGCATGACTGATTTTGTCCATGCGAATTGCATTTTGTAAATGCTCTATAATCTGCTCATTTCCTAAGATGTCTGAAAAAGCTGCCATAACTGCCTCCTTATCACGTGAAAATATCAAGCAACAAACCTTCTATTTCTCCTATTCGGCTCAGAATGCTAATCTGATTTTTCTCATCCTCTACCAGCTCCTGTGCCAATTCGTCCAGATTTTCATCAATCAGACGAATAATGCCATATACTCTATGTCTTCCCCGGTGATCCAGAAAATTCTCTCTGGAAAACTTGTGTGAGCGGTTCACAATCTCGTTTAGAAATTCTTTAATCAAACCGCGATACCGCTTCATCTCCCGAATATCCATATGCCTTGCAATCAGCTTGCCCTGCACACTGATATCATTGAGCATATTATTTATTTTTGTCTGCAAATCTGCATCCGCAATCGCACTCGTCAATGTAAAGCGGAAACTGTCGTCTACCGGCTGTGTCATGCCTGTCTGGTTTACAGACGCTAACGGCGTGGTCTGATTTACTTTGAAATTATCCATTTGTCACCTGCTTGTATCTTCTGAATATATTCACAAATCTGTGCAACGGTCTGTTCCAACACTTCATTCTTAAAAATGGGCTGAATCTGCGCATCACACAATTTGTCACTTGAGAAATCTTCCTCGTCTGCCAGAAAACGACGACACATCTCTTTGTATTTTGGCTCTGCCTGCATTTTTTCGCGATCCAACGCACGCTGCAATCGCAAACCGTCATCTACTTCCAGATAAATCGGTATCAAATGCTCGCTACCAAAATATTCACGTAGCTGCAAATATGCTTCCAGTGTATTGATCGTCAAATAATCCTGCGCGTCCACATCCAATTCTTCCCGCGCGACTGTGAAATAGTTCCATATTCCGTGTATGGTATCATACGCGCGACATTCTATGATTTTTCCTTCCGCACGCAATTGCTCATATGCTTCATTCGTATAAAAATAATACTCTTTACCATCGCATTCACCCTCGCGAATCGGTCTTGTTGTACCTGTCACGAGTCGCTGAAGACCTAATTGATGTTCTTCGAGCAGTCTGCGATATACGGTATCCTTACCGGAAGAGCTTTTTCCCATTAGACAAAAAATATAACTCATCGATAGGCATCCTTTCTGACTTATTTAGTATACTCTAATCTTGCAGTCATTGCAAATAGAATCCATACCGTACAATCCTTCCGGCTTTAGTCCGCGCATCTGCATCTTCTCGACATCCTCTAAAAATTCTGCATCTATTATTTCCCCCGGTACTAGTAACGGTATTCCGGGCGGATACAGATACACATACGAGGCGCTGACTCTGCCGCATGCCTGTTTCAAAGGCAAAATCTCTGTTTTTCCTTCCAATGCCTCTGTAATCGCGCACTTTTGTTCTTTCTTGCGATACATCTGAGCGACAAATCCGTATTCACTGCCCTTGCAGTTCTCTAACGTCGCATCGATTTCCAGCAACGCATCTGCCAGTCGCTCAAATCCTCCCGCCTCATCCATCAATGTACATAAAGCTGTCACATACTCACCGGAACACATTTCCAACTGCAAACCATATCGTTTTAAAAGCAAATCATACAACTGTTTTCCATTGATACTGCTGCCTTCCGTACGGATCAAAATCTTTGACAGGTCCTTTGCATACACACGGCTATCCTCAAATTCATCGGTTCGCATG
>JAGAOE010000187.1 GCA_017623885.1 Eubacterium sp.
ACTACGGTGTTCCGTTCAGAGTCGGATTCATGGTGGTGGACGAAGCTGATTTCAACAAGATGCTCTCCCTCTACTATTCCGGCATCAACGACTACTTTGAAGAGCATCCGGAGCTCCGCCCCGGCAGATGTGTTCTCGGATGGGATAACGAAGGCTTTCCGATCCTCTGCAGCAAGGAGAACCGCTGCAAAGGCTGTCCCAGACGTGCAGAGCACCTTCCGCGCTTCAAGAGCCGTGAGGACTTCATCCAGTTCACATCCTTCCAGGATACTCACGAAGATGAGGACGGCAACACCGTTGGTCTCGACATCGCGGATCCCAATGTAAACGTTGAGGAAGAAGCGATCCTCGAAACGCTCTTCACGGAGCTGGTGGAATATCTGGGCAAAATCAGCCCCCGTTACGCCAAGATCGTCACCCTCGGCAGGCAGGACTACTCGAAAGAACAGATCATTGCTGAGCTCGGTCTGAAGCCGTCCCGTGGCTATCAGGAGATCAATGCAGCGAAAGAACTGTCGAAGAAGTTCCTCGAACTGTAAAACGCACGAATGGCGCTGTCGGATCCTATCCGATAGCGCCACTCTTTTATCTTCTGACCGGCTTACACCCATTGAGCTGGAACCGGTCATGGCTCTTAATCCTTTTTACCGCTTGTCTCAGACTGCTTGCCCTTCCATGCTGATGGTAAGGGCAGGAAGCAAAATGCGAATGAAAGATGATAACTGTTCCCGGCTCCGGATAGCCCGGACTGTGCAGGCTCCAATAGTGACTGGTGTTATTGGATTTGATGGTCACATCATAAATATCCTTATAGATAACGGTAAAATAGTTTGAGTCCAGAGACGCAAGTTCATTTGCATCAAACATAGGCGATCACCTTCCTTCCGGCACATACATAGCCTCCCTCTCTGCCACAATCTGCTGCCGGATCTTCTGCTTCTCAGCGTCAAATCTCTTCTGGAGAAGAGCCATCTCTCTATCAAGGAATTCCTTCTCTCTGCTCTCCGTCTCGGCTCTCATAGTGTCTGGCGTGATGATAAGCTTTCCGTCCTCGCATTTTACAAGCACTGCCTCGCCAATCTGGAAGCCCAGTTCTTCCAGCCATCGTCCCTGAAGTCTGAGCTGCGGAGAAGGATTACTTCCATAGTTCCAAATGCTACTGATCTTAAGCGATCTGTATTCTTTTTTCTTTGCCATTCTTAGGTCCTCCTTTTTCATTGATTGTCATATGATGTTTTCTTTCGGGATATGGCGCATGTCCGAGAATGTGTTATACTCATTTTGTATAAAAATCCATCCCCAAGGAGAACAGGAACATGACAGAGAAAAAAGACAGCCGCCACAGAACCCTCACAGAGGCTCGTAAGGCAGCTAATAAGCGCTATATTGAAATTTGTAGAGGTGAAGGTTAGAATGACTCCTGAGCACCGCACAGAGGTTCAGCAGCACGCTCAGGACATGGGCGAAAGCACCACCGCCTTCATCAACAGAGCGATTGACGAAACAATGGCTCGCGATAAAGAAGTAAAGAAATGACGATAACCAAACCTACAATGAACAAGGCAGCCCGGATCTGATTCCTGACTGCCTTTTCTCTTAAATCATCTGAAAATGTATGAACGCATCCTTGATGGCTTTTCTCTTATCCTCCGGACACTGAGGAACCCTGTTCCCTTCAGTCTTCGGAAGATTATAATTGATCCTCTCCACAATTCCGCATTCTCTTTTGACCTGGGCAATATAAAGGTTCGATACCTTAAGCCCGTATTTTTTCAACACGTAGGACTTGATTTCTTCATAGGTAGCCTTGGTTTCCGCACTGGATACTTCAAGCTCTGAGATATCCAAATCCACTTCAATTGTCGTGTCCGGTTTGCGTTGGGACAGAAGGCAAACCGTCTCCACATGCACCGTATGCGGAAACTGATCCACTGCACGCACACGTTTCAGCTCATAGCCTCCATCGCACAAGATACGCAAATCTCGCGCCAATGTTGCAGAATCACAGCTCACATATACGATTCGATCCGGTTGCATTTTTAGCATGGTATCCAGACATGCGGCATCGCATCCTTTACGCGGCGGGTCTACGACGATGACATCCGGGTGTGACATCGCTTCTGAAGTGTTTGCCGACGCATAAAACTCCGGTAATACTTCTTCTGCTTTTCCGACGAAAAACTGCGCGTTTTTGATGTTGTTTAACACGGCATTCCGCTTCGCATCCTCGATTGCCTGCGGCACGATTTCTACACCGTATACCTTTCCTGCTTTTTGCGCCAAAAACAGCGAAATCGTTCCTATCCCGCAGTACAAGTCCCAAACGCTCTCTGTTCCGGTCAAACCGGCATATTCCAACGCCAGAGAGTACAATTTTTCTGTCTGTACCGGATTTACCTGATAGAACGACTGCGGTGAAATCTGAAATGCGACGGCTGTCTCGGTGACGCGAAAATCATCGTCACTGCAGTCGCGCAAATGAATCGCATCCGTGATATAAGGTTCACCCCAGATGCACTCTGTTTTCTCACCGAGAATGACATTTGTATGTTCTGTGTTGATATTGATCGAAATGCTCTTCATCCCGTCGATCGCTGCCAGAGACGCAGTGAGCTTCTCCGCCTGCGGCAAAGAACTTCCGTTTATGACAAGTGCGACCATGATTTCCTTCGATGTAAATCCGTAGCGAATGAGCACATGTCGCACCAGACCTGTTTTTCGCACTTCATCATAAGCACTTACATTGCAATGTTTCATATACGCTAACACCGCATCCAAGATTTGTTTATTTTCAGCCACTCCCAGCAAACAATCATCGACCGGTATAATGTCATGCGTGCGCGCTGCATAAAATCCGGCGATTGGCTGTCCCTCTTTGTCTGTTCCGATCGGGAACTGCGCTTTATTGCGATAGCGGTACGGCTCTTTCATACCTACGATCGGCTCCATAATGCTATCAATAAAATCCGCAGCAAACCCACCCAGTCGGATGAGATTACCACGGACTTTGTTCTGCTTAAACTGGAGTTGTGCTTGCGGACTCATCGCCTGAATCTGACATCCTCCACACCGTTTATGCTGCTCGCAGGCAGGCTGGCAACGCCATTGTGAAGGCTCTCGTATCGCCTCCACTCTGGCATATCCATAATTCTTTTTTAGCTTTGTCACTCGTGCACAGATGCGGTCTCCGATGATGGCATCTTTGACAAAAAAAGTCATACCCTCCGCTTTGCCGATGCCTTCTCCGCCGACACCCATATCTGTGATTTCCAGTTCAAAACAATCATTCTTTTTCATTCTTTTCTCTCCGCTCTACGAATCACTGGATCTGCGCAGGTTCGATTCGAACAAACGATTAAATCCCTGCCAGTCTGTGTTTCCAACAGGCACATTTGCAAACAGCTCTTTCATAGTTTCCATCTTTGCATCCATATTGTCTGCAAAGTTTAATGCGACTGCTTCCGGTATCGCCGGCTTTTTCGGTGAACCGTATTCCAGCTCACCGTGATGCGCTAAAATACAATGCTTCAGCTCGTTCGCCAGCTTGCGCGGAAATCCTTCGATGGCACGAATACGCAGCCCTACGATTTCCATACCCATCGCTATATGCCCCAGCAATTGTCCTTCATCCGTATAGTCATTCTCCGGAAATACCGACAATTCCTCTAACTTTCCGATATCGTGAAACAGCGCTGCTGTCACTAACAAGTCCCGGTTTAAGAGCGGATAACAGTCTGCAAAAAAATCGCAGAGCTTTGTCACACTCAACGTATGTTCGAGTAATCCACCTACAAAACCATGATGCACGCTTTTTGCCGCAGAGTGAAATTTGAATTTTTTTGCAAATGTCGCATCTTCTAAAAACAGCTCTCCAGCCAGTTTTTTCAGATACGGATTGTTCAGCTTTTTCACGTAGCCGGTCAATTCTTCGTACATTTCATCGATACTACGTTCACTCACCGGCAGATAATCTTTCGGATCGTACTCACCCTCTGAGGCTTTACGCAAACGCTTGATATTGAGCTGTAATGTACCCTGAAAGCTCGTCACATCCGCCACTACATTGACATAATCCAATGCATCACAATCCTCGATTCCCTGTGAAGACGGGTCCCATACTTTCGCATCTATCGTACCTGTTTTATCCTGCAGGATCATCGACTCATACGGTTTTCCTGCTTTTGTAAGTGCAGTCTGTTTCTGCTTGCAAAGGTAAATCTCGTTGATTCGTTCCCCTTCACGTAATTCTCCGATATAAAACATATTTTCTTCCTCTATTTCTACTATATACTTTTATGCGCCTGTTTCGCGCACATCTAATGACACTATTCTAATACACCTATTTTCGCTTCGATTTCCAATTGGATATAGCTGTCTGCGCCCTGTCGCTCATATTTTATCGTAATGATATCGTCTACAGCGAATTTTCGTATCAGCTTTCCATAATTTTCCACCGTGAGCACCGGCTCGCCGTTAATTTCAGTGATGACGTCACCGCTTTGGAATCCCGCCTGCATCGCAGGTGAATCTAATGCGACTTCTCTCACATACACGCCCTTCGGCATCTGATAATCCTCGGATATCTGCTCTGTCACAGTGCTGACACGCAAGCCCAGATACGGCACAGATTTGTCGTTGGATAACAGCTCTATCACACTTTTCAGCTCGGAAATAGATACTGCTGCCAGTGTTGTCTGCTCCTCCTGCAAATTGTAATCCTGCAAAACAAATCCGATCACTTCTCCGTCTGTATTAATCAGCACACCACTCGCATTTGCACTTCCGATGATATCAGTCGAAAATACGGTATAATTACAATCCATTGTCGTGATACTGTTTCTGTTTGACGTAATATTTCCGCTCAGTATCGAATGAATCGTTCCGGTCGGACTGCCGATCGCCAACACCACTTGACCCTGTGTCACTCCGATAGAGCTTCCCAGTGTTGCGACTGCAATATGGTCCATCGTTTCTTCTGATATATCACGAATATCTACACGCACTACCGCGATTCCTGTATTGCCGTCATACTGTTGCAATTCCGCTTTTACGGTCGCTCCGTCCACAAATGTCACGCGAAGCGATGCCGCTCCCTGAATCGTCTTTTTCTCGGTCAAAATCAACAGATGCTCGCCGGTGTCCGCGATAATCACGCCGGAACCGACACCTTTGCTTTCATACGTCGTATGGAAAATATCTGTATCACTTTTCACGTTTGTAACAGACACGACAAATTTGTCCGCCTCTTTGCCTATCGCATACAGTTTATTTTGTAATGTCTGATATTGCTTCAGCGTCATCGGTGTTGTCTTTTCAATAATGAGTGTCTCTGTTTCCTTTTTCTCATCGGTCTCTTCGGATGCCGCTTCTTCCGATTCTTCTTCCACCGGCTTTTCCGGTTCTTCCGGCAATTCGGGCTCCGTAAATGTCAACTGCGGAGGTTCCTCCGGTGAAAAATATTGTTCCAGTCTTGGTTGCAGCAATACAAATGTCAAACAGCTCACGGCGCCGAATATCACTGCCAAAATGATTGCTTCCAATGCACGATGAATGATTTTCTTCCGATTCATCGGTTTTTCTTTTCTCGTTTCTTTAATAAACTGAAAATTATCTGCCATACCACAAACCTCGATTTAATCTTCCGCATCATCCACAAATGGTAATGTAAATATAAACTCTGTTCCTACGCCTTCTGTGCTGATTACGTTGATATTTTCTCCATGTGCCTGAATAATTTCTTTTACAATTGCCAGACCGATTCCGGTTCCTTTTTTATCTTTTCCGCGAGAAAGGTCTGTCTTATAAAATCGCTCCCATATTTTTCCGATCGAATCTTTGGGAATACCGATTCCGCTGTCTTTCACCGAGACAAATACTTTCTCGTTTTTTACATGGGTCTCAATCTGTATGACGGAGTCCTGATGACTAAACTTTATTGCGTTATCCGTCAGATTATAGATAATCTGCTGTATTTTTGACTGGTCTGCACGAACATACAGCTCTTCTCCCGTCAGCAACAGCTCCAGTACGATGTGTTTTGCATTGCACACACCTTCAAATGTCGCGGCGGTCTGTCCGATTACTTCATTGATGTCAAATTCTGTTTTATCCAACATCATTTTTCCGTGTCCGCCATACTGGTTTAGCTCGATCAAACCACTTGTCAGCTTCGTCAATCGCTCCGTCTCCGTGATGATAATCTGCAAATATTTTCCCTGCATTTCTACCGGAATCGTTCCATCCATCATAGCTTCGATATACCCTTTAATCGAAGTCAGCGGCGAGCGAAAATCATGAGAAATATTGGATACAAATTTGCGCTGATCATCCTCTAATGTATTCAGCTCGTTCAGCATATAGTTAAATGCAGCCGACAAAAATCCCAGTTCATCCTCTGTACCGACTTCCATCTCTGCTTCATAATCGCCTTCCATGTATTTGTGAATCACACGATTCATCATCCAGATTCTTCGGTATGTATTCCACAAATACATCGTCAAAAATACAACTGCCACAAGAACCAATGCCATAAGCGCCGTATATGCAATATTTAAAAAATAGTCCGCATCGCGATAAATCTGCGCAAGGCTCTTGTGAATCATCACATAGCCCCGAACTTTATAATCTACCGTAATCGGTGCAAATACCGTCAGCATCGTCTCATCAAAGCAACCATAAAACTCTCCGGTACAATAATACTTCGTTCCGAAGTCAGATATTCGAAATCCCGGTATCTCGTATGCTCCTGACTGCTCTTCCACACCAATGAGCACCACACCCTTTCGATCCACAATCCAAATATCACTCTCAATATATTCGGACAACACACGCATTTGCTTATCCAATTCCTGCTGTGTCAGTCGATTCCGATAATAGTCTGCCGCATAGTTCGCAGTGATGGCCAGTGCCTCTTTGTACAGCCGAGTCGCCTCGGTACTCTGCGCTTTTTGCTGATAGGTCCACTCTACCAGTGATGCCACCAGCAAAAATCCTATGATTCCGTATAACACGATGCCAACGATCAGTTTTATTCCAAGCGTTCGTTTCATCCTGCTCCCTTATTCCTTTACTTCAAACTTGTAGCCGATTCCCCAGACAGTCGTGATGCCCCAGCCTGCATGGTCTTTGATTTTCTCGCGCAAACGCTTTACATGAACATCTACCGTTCGTGTATCGCCGATGTATTCATAGCCCCAGATATTATCTAAGAGCTGTTCTCTCGTAAATACCTGATTCGGCGATGCTGCCAAAAAGTACAACAACTCCAGTTCTTTTGGCGGCATATCAATCGTCTCACCCATATAAATCACGGAATAATTCGATAAATTAATCTCTAAATCTGTATACGACACCATCTTTATCGTGGATGCCGGTTTCTGCTCTGTTTTTGCCGGCTGGTAACGGCGAAGCACCGCTTTCACGCGAGCCACCATCTCCTTTGAATCAAATGGCTTCATGATATAATCGTCTGCGCCCATCTCCAGTCCGAGCACTTTATCAAAAACTTCTCCCTTCGCAGAGAGCATGATAATCGGAATATTATCTTTTGCCCGTATCTCACGGCACACCTGATAACCATCCATTCCCGGCAACATCAAATCTAACAATATCAGATTCGGATTGTATGTCGCATATGCAGACAGTGCTTCTTCTCCATCGTTCACGATTTTCGTATCAAAACATTCTTTTGTCAGATATAACGAAATCAATTCCGCTATATTGTTATCATCATCTACGATTAATATTTTTTGTTTTGCCAGCATCTATTTTCTCCTATTTAAATTCTGCAATGGTCACACCGGCATCTCCTTCTCCGAATTCTGCCAGATGATAGTCTCCGATATAGCTCAGTCGTTTTAAATGCGCATGAACTGCATTGCGAAGCGCTCCTGTTCCTTTTCCGTGCACGATACGAACCGAAGGCATATGTGCCAGCAGCGCATCATCCAGATATTTGTCCAGTTTTGCAAGTGCTTCATCTACGGTCAATCCGAGTAACATGACTTCCGTAGATACCGATGCAGATTTCGACATCTTTATCGTTCCTGAGCTCGTCTTTTCATAGCGTTTTTTCGCTGCTTTAATATCTGCGTTTTCATCGATCAGTATCAAATCATTTATATTGACCTGCGAACGCAAAATACCCATCTGAACAAACAAGTTACCTTTTGCATCCGGCAAGGTATGCACCGTTCCGGTCAAATTCATGCTGAGTACCTTTACTTTATCGCCGATGCGCAGCTTTTTCGGAGCCTGATGGTTCGCCTGCTGGTGTTTCTTCTGTTTCTTTGCAGCTTTATCCTGTCGCTTACTGATTTCCTCGCGAAGCGCGCTACGCTCTCGCTCCATATCCTTCATCGACGGTGCTGCGGCACCATACTTCTGGAAATTGCGAATCGTCATATCTGCGAATTCTTTCGCTTCTTTCAAAATCGCAGCCGCCTGTTCATTTGCTTCGCGTATGATTTTATCACGATTTTCATCCAGACGCTCACGCTTCTGCTCCAATTGCTTATTCAAATTTTTATTTTTTGCTTTGTATTGCTCGATCTGTGTACGCTCTTTCTCGATTGTTACACGGCTCGCCTCTAAATCTGCGATGAGGTCTTCAAAGCTCTGCTGCTCTGATGTAATGCGCACCTTCGCATCTTCTATCAGATATTGCGGCAATCCTAATTTTCCGGATATCGCAAATGCATTACTCTTTCCGGGTATTCCGATGAGCAGTCGATAAGTAGGACTCAATGTCTCGACATCAAACTCACAGCAGGCGTTTTCCACACCCTGTGTACTCATCGCATACACCTTTATCTCACTGTAATGTGTCGTCGCCATGGTACGCACATCACGATTGTGTAAATCATCTAATATCGCTGTCGCCAGCGCAGCACCCTCTGTCGGGTCTGTTCCTGCACATAATTCATCAAACAGTACGAGGCAATTCTCATTCACCTGATTCAAAATGCGGATGATATTGGTCATATGAGACGAGAACGTAGACAGATTCTGCTCTATGCTCTGTTCATCACCGATGTCCGCAAATACATCCTCGAAAATCGCCAGCTCTGAGCGGTCATTCGCCGGAATATGAAGCCCCGCCTGACCCATCAGTGTCAATAAGCCTACGGTCTTTAAGGACACTGTTTTACCACCGGTATTCGGACCGGTGACCACTAACAAATTAAATGAATCACCCAGCCAAATATCAATCGGAACGACTTTTTTTGCATCCAAAAGCGGATGTCTGCCTCGCCGAATGTGTATCCTTCCCTCTGTATTAAAAATCGGTGCTACGCCGTTATAATCTTTTGCCAGCTCTGCTTTTGCAAAAATGAAATCAAGCTCTACCAGCACGCGATAATCAGACTCCAATGTCACGGCATGCTCTGCGGTCTGATTAGACAGCTCTGCCAGAATCGCTTCGATTTCTTCCTGTTCCTGAATGAGCAGACCTTTCAATTCATTGTTCAGATTTACCACTGCCAACGGCTCTATAAATATCGTAGAACCTGTCGAAGACTGGTCATGCACCATACCGGGTATCTGTGATTTAAACTCTGCCTTGACCGGTAAACAATAGCGGTCTCCGCGCATCGTCACCACTGCATCCTGCAAGCAGTTTCTGGTGCTTTCCTGCATCATCAGTTTATTTAACTGTGCATGTACGCGATCATTCATCCCGCGAATACTCTTTCGGATGCTGCGCAATTTTGCACTCGCATCATCTGCGATTTCTTCTTCTGAGACGATACATCTGCGAATCTCATCCTGCAACGCATTCAGCGGCTCCAGCGCCGTAAACATCGCATCCAGACTGTCTCTGGGCGCATCGTCAGACTTTCCTCTTGCAAAATTTTTCATACGTTTTGCCGTCTCAAGTAATGAGCAAATCCGCAACAGCTCTATCGCAGAAAGCGATGCACCTAACCGAAGTCGCTGCAACGAACCATTTACATCTGTAATTCCTGACAATGAAATGCTGCCATTTTTCAATATGCGTGACAGCGCGTCTCTCGTATATGTCTGTGCCTCCTCAATCGCAGCACGCTCTGTCATCGGTTCTAAATCTGCACAACGTTTTTTTGCCTCCGTTGAATATGCATGTGCTTCCAATTTTTCGATTATTTTATTGTATTCCAATGTTTTATATACTTTTTTATTCATAAGAAATAGTATACCACGAAGCCGCAAGTCAAGTAAACATTTATGTTCATTTGGCTCACAGAATGGCAAACACAAAAAAGGTCCGAGACATGTCTCGAACCTTTTTAAAATCGTGTACAAAATTATACTAACTCAATAACAACGGTCATTGCGCCGTCACCCTTACGCTCACCAATCTTGATGATTCTGGTATATCCACCCTTGCGGTCAACATACTTCGGAGCGATTTCATCAAATAACTTTGCAGGAAGATCTACCTTCTTGGTATTTCTCTTGCGTCCGGCTAACTCAGCAGGAACCTCAGTTACAGGGTAAAGAATCTGTAACATCTGACGACGTGCATGCAGACGTGAAGGAAGATCCTTCTTAATGGTCTTGTCTACTTCATCATAAACGGTTACTTTCTTTCCGTCTACAACTTCTTTCACACGCTTTCCATCAGCATCTTTACGAGCTACTTTTGCCTTTACGGTAACTTCTTCGAAGTTATCTTTCTCCTTTACTGCTAATGCAATCAGCTTCTCTGTCCACTTACGGATTTCTTTTGCTCTTGCCTCAGTAGTAACGATCTTTCCATTATAAATTAACTGTGTTACCTGATTTCTAAGTAACGCTTTTCTCTGGGAAGAAGTCTTTCCCAATTTTCTATATTTTGCCATTGTTTTTTCCTCCATTTGTGGTACACCCATGCGTGCACTTCGGACTTATCACACAGATGCCGGCTATTGCCACATAATTTGTCATCATTCTTTTCTGCGCGCTCTGCAATCAGAAAAGTTTTACATGATTTTTCATGTATTATTCATCTCCGGAATTAAGCTGTAATCCTAACTCCTTTAATTTTGCCAATACTTCCTCTAAAGACTTGCGTCCAAGGTTACGAACCTTCATCATATCCTCAGGTGTACGGTTTGTCAGTTCCTCAACCGTATTAATACCTGCACGCTTCAAACAGTTGTATGAACGTACGGATAACTCCAATTCGTCGATATTCATCTCCAGAACCTTTGCCTGCGCATTGTCTTCCTTCTCTATCATGACCTCAGCTAACTGAGCATTTTCAGACAGGTCAATAAACAGGCTCAAGTGCTCGCTAAGCACCTTAGCAGCAAGAGAAATTGCTTCATCCGGCTCTAATGTTCCATTGGTATATACATCCAATGTCAACTTGTCGTAATCTGTGATCTGACCTACACGTGTATTCTCAATCGACAGATTTACACGCTCTACCGGAGTATAAATTGAGTCTACAGAAATTACACCGATGGGTAATTCTTCGCTCTTGTTTTTGTCTGCACTGACATATCCGCGACCGCTGGTAATGGTCAGCTCCATATATAATCTGGAATCTGCTCCACCGTTCAAATGCGCGATTTCCAACTCAGGATTCATAATCTCGATATCGGGATCTACCTGAATATCTGCTGCGGTCACAATGCCTTCACCTTCAAATTCAATATAAGCAACTTTAGATTCGTTTGTCGGGCTAGTATTCTTGATTGCCAGATTCTTGACATTCATGATAATCTCGGTCACGTCTTCTTTTACTCCGGGAATGGAGCTGAACTCGTGTAACACACCATCAATCTTAATCTGGCTGACTGCTGCACCCGGTAATGATGAGAGCATAATTCTTCTCAATGAATTACCAAGCGTTGTACCATATCCTCTTTCCAAGGGTTCAACGACAAATCTGCCGTATTTCTTGTCTTCGGAAATCTCTGCTATTTCAATCTTCGGCTTTTCAAATTCGAACACTGCAAAGTCCCTCCTTCTTGATATCAACTGTTGCAAACATGCACCCTAACCATATTCGCCATCTGCGAATCAGAGGTTTTATATGGCCAGCGGCAGGCACTCGCATTCTGTTGCGAGTAACCTGCACCCGCCACACAGCACATGCTGTATGTGTGCATCTATAGATTCTAAGTAACCTAAAATTACTTAGAGTATAACTCGACGATAAGCATCTCGTCTACCGGTACATCGATCATTTCACGATTCGGTAATTCTTTTACAGCACCCTGTAAGTTCTCTAAATCAACATCTAACCACTCCGGAACTAATCTTCCTGCTGTGATCTCTTTGATATCTTTGAATCTCTGGATATTCTTGCTCTTCTCGCGAATCTCAATCTTATCTCCAGCTTTTACAAGATATGAGGGAATGTTTACCTGCTTGCCGTTTACTAAAACGAACTTGTGGCCAACAATCTGTCTAGCCTCTCTTCTTGTTCTTGCAAATCCAAGACGGAAAATTACGTTATCCAATCTTGACTCCAAAATAGTCATCAGGTTTGCACCGGTCATACCCTTCATACGGTCAGCCTTCTCATAGTAGTTGTGGAAAGGCTTCTCCAGTACACCATAGATGAATTTTGCTTTCTGCTTCTCACGAAGCTGTAAACCGTACTCAGACACCTTACGGTTTGCTCTAACCAGGTTACGGTTAGACTTCTTATCATATCCTAAATAACTCGGCTCCATGCCAAGAGATCTGCATCTTTTCAGAACAGGTACTTTATTAACTGCCATCTTAATAATACCTCCTAATTAAACTCTTCTACGTTTGGGCGGGCGACATCCGTTATGAGGTACAGGGGTCACGTCAGTAATAGAAGTAACCTCCAGACCACATGCCTGAAGCGCACGAATAGCTGCCTCACGACCTGAGCCGGGACCCTTAACCATTACGTCAACTGTCTTCAATCCATGAATCAGAGCAGCCTTGGTAGCTGTCTCTGCTGCCATCTGTGCAGCATAGGGAGTAGATTTCTTTGAACCTCTAAATCCAAGACCACCAGCACT
>JAGAOE010000188.1 GCA_017623885.1 Eubacterium sp.
CCTCCACAACCAACTAACATTGTAGCAGCCATGGATACGCATAATAATGCGCTCAAAACTTTCTTCTTCATTACTTCTTACCTCCCATAAGATTTTTTGTATATGCTCAAACGAATGAGTGAACATCCGTCCGTAGCCGTGTAATAATATAACGCGATTCAATTATTTATGCAACTTTTTTCTTTTTAACGCCAAATTTCAAATTCGGAATCATTACTGAAATCACCAGTAACGCACCCTTGATAACAAGCATAACATTGGATGATACGTTTACCAGTCCAAGACCATACTCTAACAGTCCTAACAGGAATACTGCAATCATCGCACCGATGAAATTACCTTTTCCACCGTCAGTCAGGATACCGCCTAATACGCAGATACCGATTGCATCCATTTCCGTTCCTTTTCCGACTGCGTTATTGATACTTCCCATTGAAGCAGCGGTAAAGATTGCTGCCACACCTGCAAACAAACCGGTAATAACATACACTACAAAACGTGTACCCTGTACGTTAATTCCTGAATACTTTGCTGCCTCACGGTTTGCACCGATTGCATACATTCTGCGTCCAAATGTGGTCTTGTGCTGTACAATACCAAAAATTACTGCGCAAATCACAAATACAACGAACATATACGGTACGACACCGCCGATCTTGCCCCAATACAAGTTTGAGAACCACAACACATTATTCAATCCGCCGGTAGACTCATCACCAAGAATAATCTCACATAATCCTCGATATACAACCTGCGTACCAAATGTGATAATCATCGGATTCAGCTCGGTAAACTGTGTTGCAATCGCACCATTGATGCATCCGCAAACGGTACCTGTCAAAAGTGCCACTAATACTGCCACACCCATCGGTGCACCTGCATTGTATGTAATACCTAACATCGTAGCACTAAACGCCAGAATCGAACCAACCGAAATATCGATATCACCAAGTACCAATATGAAGCACATCGGTAACACCATAAATGCGATATTCAAAAATGAATTTGTCGCGCGGAACAATCCTGTCACACTCCAATATTTATCGGAGATTGCTATATTCATGATATTTACGAGTACGACTAACAGAATCAGCATTGATTCCCAACGAAGTAATAAATGCTTCCATGAAAAGGGCTGTTCTGCAATAATCTCTCTGCCTGATTTACCTGCCATGATTAAATCTCCCTTCTCTTTAATGCTGCTTTGTCTACAGAACGCTGTACCAGTACATTCAGAATAACGAATACAAGGATAATCACACCTTTAATCGCTTTCTGCCAGAACTGTGATACACCGATTAACGGAAGTCCTTTTCCGATAATTGCGATAACCAATGCACCAAGGAATACACCTACGATATTTCCTTTTCCACCGGTCATGCTCACACCACCTACTACACAGGCTGCGATACAGTCCATTTCCAAACCTTCACCCATGTTACCCTGTGCAGATGCATAAAGCGAAGTAAACATTCCGCCTGCAAGTCCGGTCAATCCACCTAAAATCACATAACAGATGGTCTTCACTTTTCTTACATTAATACCTGAAACTGCTGCTGCTTCTGCGTTGGAACCTACCGCGTAAATTTTACGTCCTGCCGGTGTCCACTTCAAAATGCAGTAGAAAATAATGTACAGGATAATTACGATAACCAAAAGGTTATTGATCATTCCAAATCCCAAATAATTCTTCTGCGCGAAATCCTTGTACGCATCCGTGAAGTCCATCGCTGCTACCCACTCATTGTGAGCGACCAGATAGGTCATTCCACGAAATGCATTCATACATCCCATTGTTGCAATAATCGGCGGTACTTTTCCGTAAGAAATCACTGCACCGATTAATAATCCACAGCAAAGACCAACTACTACTGCAATCGCAAACACTGCAACAATCGGGAGTCCCTGATTATCTCTGAAAATCAGCGATGCACACATTCCGGAAAGTGCCAGCGTAGAGCCTACACTGATATCGATACCGCCCGTCAGCATAACGAGCATCATACCGATTGCAATCACAAAGTCAACTGCATAGTTTTTGAACATTCCGTTCAGATTATCCGGCTGGAAGAAAACGCCTCCGGATCTTACCTGAATAAAAACCGCCAGAACTGCCACGATCAGCAAAAGGATCGCTTCACGAGAGCCGGTGATTTTTTTCATAATAGATTTATTTTCCATAATTTCCACTCACCTCTCCTTAATTTCCTGCTGTATTCTTTAATGATTTTGCCATCGCAAACTCTAAGATACCTTCCTGTGTTGCTTCCTCACGGCTCAGCTCTCCAGTGATTTTTCCTTCACACATGACGATGATTCGATCACTCATGTTTAATACCTCAGGCATTTCGGATGAAATCATGATAATCGCATATCCGCGCTGTGCCAACTGTCCCATAATATCATAGATTTCTGCTTTTGCTCCGACGTCGATACCCTTTGTCGGCTCATCCATAATCAGGACCTTCAAATCTGAAGCAAGAATCTTTGATACTGCTACTTTCTGCTGATTACCACCGGAAAGTGTACTTACTTTGTCAAACAGCGAAACTGCTTTTGTATCCACTTCTTCAGCCAGATTTTTTGCAGCCGCACGCTCTGCCTTATCATTTGTAAAAATCTTGTTTCCGTATTTTTCAATTTCTGTCAGCGTAATGTTTCTTCCGATACCCCAGTCCAGAATCAATCCCAGGTTTGAACGGTCTTCGGTCAAAAGTCCGATACCATTTTTTATCGCATCACGCGGGCTCTTGATTTTTACTTCTTTTCCATCAAGGAAAATTTTACCGCTATCGAGTTTTTCTACGCCATAAATCGTCTGAATCACTTCTGTTCTGCGTGCACCGACCAAACCGGTCAATCCGAGGATTTCTCCCTTTTTCACGCTAAAGGATACGTTTTTGAAAAATCCTTCTCTCGAAAGATTCTCCACACGCAGTACTTCTTCGCCAAGCTTTACATCCGGCTTAGGGAACATATCCGTAATCTCTCGACCTACCATCGCCGTAATCAAATCTGCATTTGAAATCTTATCTACATCG
>JAGAOE010000189.1 GCA_017623885.1 Eubacterium sp.
CTTCCGTTCGGAGATGTTGAGATGGATGCGTATGGAAGACTTCTGCCGTGCACAGAAAAATTTCCTTCTGCGGCAGATGGAAACGGCTTTCGTCCGTTGGCAGACTATGTGCATGCACTCGGATTAAAATTTGGTATACATATCATGCGTGGAATTCCGCGCGCGGCAGCGCACAGACATTTGCCGGTGTTTGGGACAAACGTCTGCGCTAGTGACATCGCGGACCCTGCTTCGATTAGTAAGTGGAATCCGGATATGTATGGTTTGCGAAAGGATGAAAGCGGTGCACAGGAGTACTATGACTCGATCATACAGCTCTATGCGGACTGGGGTGTAGATTTTATCAAGTGTGATGATATCTGCAATACGAATATGTATGTCGAAAATCCGTATGCAGCCGCACATGAGATAGAGATGCTGGCTCGTGCGATTGAGAAGAGCGGAAGAGAGATTGTGTTATCGTTATCGCCGGGACCGGCGTTGCTCGAACAGGCATGGCATTATGAGAAATATGCGAATATGTGGCGCATTACGGATGATTTTTGGGATAACTGGGAGCTGCTTTTAGACATGTTTACGCGTTGCGAACGCTGGCAGAATCACGTCGGTGCAGGCTCTTATCCGGATTGTGATATGCTGCCGCTTGGCGCACTGGGAAAAGGCTTCGGCCAGGAACGCATGACTAATTTTACAAAGCCGGAGCAGATGACGATGATGACGCTCTGGTGTATGTTTGGTTCGCCGCTGATGCTGGGCGCAGAGCTGACCAAGCTGGATGCGTGGACATTATCGTTGTTGACAAAGTCGGAAATACTGAAATTATTGTCGAACGACTATGTAGGAAGACAGGTAATCAGGGATGCGCGACATGCGGTGTGGAGCTGCATCAATGAAAAGACAGGTGAACGTTATCTTGCGCTTTTTAATCTGACAGAAAGCAGTCAGGAGATCGCACTCGATTTGAATGAAGTGGAACAATTTGTAAATATTGGGGAACACGCGCTTGCAGAGAACGTGACACAAATGTACGAAGTGTGGTCTGAAACGGTAAATGTACCGGAAAATGAGCGTATATGTGCAACGGTGGAAGCGCATGGTGTGTGCCTGTTTCGCCTGTCATAAAGCACGTTTAGAGAAATGAAAGCAGGGAGACTCTGCTTTGGGCGGCATCGACACTTTTGACGGTGGGTTATGGAGATATTTACCCGGTTACGATACTCGGAAAGGTGCTCGGAATTTTGATTTCATTTTTGGGTGTTGGTATGGTAACGATTCCGACCGGTCGTATGCTGTTGCGTGAAGGCGACCGGGTATTTGTCTACACAAAGATGCATTTGTCGGATGAGAGCTATATCGAAATCTAAGGAAATGCAGAAGCGGGGTTTGTTAAAGGAGGCTGGTGGAAGTATGAAAAGATGGAAAATGTTGGTGGCAGTAGCAGGTATGATGATTGGTCTGTATGGTTGCGGTGCATCTGCACCGGCTACGGAACCTGCGGATGTGGCAGAAAAAGAAACTGAAGCTGTCGTAGAGAAAACAGAAAAAGAAGAGACGGCGACCGAAGAACCGGCAAAAGATGCAGAAACGGAACTGACCGTGCAACCGGAAGAACCGGAGCTGGAAGTGCATGTGTACGATGCGCTGTTACAGCAGATGTATGAGGCAGTGGCTGCGCGCTCGGAACGTTTGCTGGATATAGATGGAATGACCGGTGTGCATGAAGTGACAAGAGGAATGAGTGCACGCGAGGCACTTAAAAATATCGGATATCATATCGAGGATTTGAATGGAGATCGGATACCGGAGCTGGTGATTGGATATATTGCAGATGCAAATGCGACTGAGACATACGGAAGCTCTATCTATACGGTTTATACATGTGACGGAGAGACACCGAAGAGCCTGCTGGACGCATTTTCCAGAGACCGTTATGACTGGATGGGTGGCGCGCGTTTCTTAAACAGTGGTTCAGGCGGTGCGATGTATGAGATTAATGCGATTTATGAGTTGAAACCGCAGAGCACTGAGCTTGCATGCGAGGATTTTTATTTTACACATGAAAAGGATGGAAACTATGAAGATATTCGTGTGTACTACAATACGACCGGTGAGTGGGATGTAGCAGCATCGCAGGAACAGGAAATGTCTGTAGATGAATTCTGGGGTTTTACGGAGCAACGAAGCAAACAGGTACAGCAGATAGAGCTGACACCGTTTTTAAAATATGAGAATGTCAAAGCGTGGGATATGTTGGATATTTTGCCGGAACAGACAGCATCGAATTATATGTGTGCGGTCGCTTATCTGGGGAATCGCGACGTGGATGAAAACGGTGTGATACAGGAGCTGGAAAGAGATGGTATGACAGAAAAATATCCGTTTTTGTCGGAAATTCCTGCGGAGCATATGGTGTTGACCGAAGGAACCGAATGGTATGCGATTATTCCGACTGTTGAGAATGCATCGATTGCAGTGCGTGAAACAGTTTTGAATGAAGAGAAGGGTACACTGGAAGAAGGTGCACAATATTTGCAGGTGATTGACAGCCAGCCGATCTTAATTCGCGCGAATGTGAGTGATATTATGCCGGAGCTGTTGGTTCGTGTAGAAAGGGAAAATGGAGAATCCATCACATACGGTCCGTGTCTGAGTATGCGTGATGGCAGCTTGCAGACATACGACGGAGTGTTTGATTTTACGCCGTATGAGTTATTGCCCTCGTATGCATTTTGCATGCATATGAATCCGAGTACACCCGCGTATGAATATTATCAGATACAGGCGTATTCTGCCGCAACGCTGGAAGTAGCGCAGGAAAATGTCGTGCCGGTGTTACTGGTGCCGTTAAAGGAATCTCTGGAAATCAAGCTGGAACTGGTGGAATGGAACGAGGATGGCGAACCGGTTGTAACAGAAGTGTTGGAGCAGCGCACGTTGGGAACGGAGCAGGTAGTTCTCATTCGTACCCCGATGTATGATGAGGATGCAAAGGTGCGCGTGACTGCGACCTATAATGAAAATGGTGTGGAAAAAACAGCAGAGTGGTATGCATATGGGGCATATGACATGGAGTATGTGTGTGCATATTGAGAAGCTATACGATTCGGTGTCAAAAGCCTGATTTTAGAAAACGAACTGGCAAATTGCACAAACATATTTCTTTTCGCTAGGTTGCCAGTGCCGAGTTTAGAATAGGGCTTTTGATACCTAAATTTGATATAAAATTAGTTTGACAAAATGATAATTCTTTGATATATTATACATACCGGCGGTATGTATGTGGCGAAGCATACATAAAATATTTCGAAATGGAGCGATACATGGCTAGAAACAAGTACCCGGAGGAAACGCGGCAGCTAATCATCGATGTTTCTCAAAAGTTGTTTTTGGAAAAAGGATATGAGCAGACTTCTCTGCAGGATATTATCAGTTGTATGGGAGGTCTGACAAAAGGTGCGATTTACCATCATTTTCGTTCGAAGGAAGAGATTTTGATTGCAGTCGTAGAGTGGATGAGCAGCGAAAACAATGCGTTGATGATGCGAATCAGGGATGATGCGACGCTCAGCGGAAAAGAAAAGCTGGAGAAAATGTTTTCCAGTTCTCTGACTGATTTGAAGCAAAGAGAGATGTTTTCCGTGACACCGAATCTGCTCGAAAATCCAAAGCTGCTCTCGTATTATTTAAAAATGGTCGCAAATACGATTGTTCCGGATTTTATAGTTCCGGTTTTACGACAGGGTACAAAGGACGGTTCGATTCAGACTGCTTATCCGGACGAAGTGGCTGATATGCTGATGTTTTTGACGGATGTGTGGGTGAATCCGATTATTTTTCCGATGACGGATGAACAGATGACCAATCGGATTATGTTGATTAATGAATTGCTAAAGCCGTTAAATATTTGTTTGATTGATGAAGAAATGATCGCGTTCATGAAAGAGTGTCGAAAAGTGTGTGACACGTTGTAAAAATGATTTTGGTCAGCAGATGCTGACCAAAAAAATAACCCTTATACATACCGTTGGTATGTATAAAACATAAGTATGAGACAGGAAAGGAAAAAGAAAAATGAGAGAGCGAAATTTTGTAATGGTGGTAATCGGACAGATTATCTCACTGTTTGGCAATGCGATTTTGCGGTTTGCACTGCCACTGTATTTACTGAATGAGACCGGTTCGGCGGCGTTGTTTGGAATCGTGAGTGCGTGTGCATTTATACCGATGATTATACTCGGACCAATCGGCGGTATTATTGCAGATCGTGTAAACAAGCGAAACATTATGGTAGTATTAGACTTTTCCACAGCGGCATTAGTGCTTGGTATTATTTTGCTGTTAGGTAAAGTAAATATTGTAGTACTGCTGTTTTGCGCGCTGTTTCTTTTGTATGGAATACAAGGTGCGTATCAGCCGGCGGTGCAGGCAAGTATTCCGCTGTTATTGTCGGGTGAATCTATTATGCAGGGAAATGCAGTCATTAATCTGGTGAGCTCCTTTGCGGGGTTAATCGGCCCGGTGCTCGGCGGCACGCTGTTTGGATTTTTTGGTATTATGTCGATTTTGTATGTAAGTATGGCATGCTTTCTGGCATCAGCGATTATGGAAATTTTTATTCAAATTCCTTATGAAAAACGAGTGTCCGAAGGAAATATCTTTTCGATTGGATTCGGAGATTTGAAAGAAAGTTTTCGTTACATGCGCTTGGAACAACCTTTAATTTTAAAATTTTCAGTGCTGATTGCGGCGATTAATTTGATTTTAAGTGCACTGATGATTATCGGTCTGCCGGTGATTGTGACACAAATGCTGGCGTTTGACAGTGAGACGGCAAATCAGATGTATGGATACGCAGAAGGTGTGATGGCACTGGGTTCTTTGTGTGGTGGAATGGGAGCCGGTATATTTGCCGCAAAGATGAAGGCGGGAAATGGTTATCGAATTCTCTTTTATGACGCGTTGACCTTGATTCCGATTGGACTGGCGTTGCTGTTGCCCTTGCCGCAGATGCTTGCTTACGTGATCATTATGGTGAGCTGCTTCGTGATGATGTTTCTTGCGACGCTGTTTTCCGTTCAAATTATGTCCTATCTTCAGATGATTGTGCCGACAAATTTGCTCGGCAAAGTGATATCCTGTGCGATGTGCATCGGCATGTGTGCTTCACCGCTCGGTCAGGCGATGTATGGCGGTTTGTTCCAAGTGCTGGGTACGAATATCAGCATTGTATTTTTTGTGGCGGCAATCGTTACGGCGGTGTTATCTGTGTCGATGAAAAAATCGTTTGGAAAGCTGGAGGAGCTGATTGTACGAAAATAATATATGGCAAAGTGCACAAAGAATGCGCGGGCGTGCATCGGTAAAAGTGCTGAAAAATGTGCAAATTGACAAAAAATGTTTACGAAAACGTTTTTTCTAACGTATAATAAATATGACGCAGGAATGGCGTGCAATTATCTATAACGATGATTGCACGTTTTATATTGTATAGACATTTGTGAAACGAAACAGTTTGCAATTGACTATTTATATTGTAAAAGAGAGGTGTTTCATGTTGGAAATTGAAAAATTACTCAACAGGACAGTGATACACAAGGTCTTTGGAAGAGGTGTGGTTTGCGCTGCAGACGATAAGCATTTGGAAGTCGAATTTCCGGAGAAAAATAAGAAAAGCAAATTTGCATATCCCTCTTGTTTTGATGGATTTTTGTCACTGGAAGGAAGCGAGCTGGAAACAGAATTGCAGGCGGCAGTCGGACAATGGCGAGAAGAAAGCGGCGCAGACGAAAGAGAGGCGCTCATTCATCGCTACGAAAAAACGATGCGTGCGATTCAGAGCAGACAAGCTGCGGCGGAAGAGAAAAAGCTGAAGGCGGCACAAAGGGCAATGGAACATCGCTCGAATTACAGCAATATCCGGCAAGCAAAAAAAGATTAGAATGCGAGGAAAAATGAATGCCTAGAAATCAATTTCAGCGAATGATATTCGCGCTGTTAACTGTTATTGTTACTGTACATGCATATGTGTTTTACAGCCTTTATGTTGTAAACGGAAGCTTCTTTTCGTCTATTGAGGGTGCGACAGGAGTGTTGGATGGTATCCGTTTAAACGGAGGCGTGATGATGTTTGGACGTCTGTTTCCGATATGGGCAGTTGTGCTATTAGAGTTTGTGCTTGCATATACACTGGAGTGCACTGTGGGAAGCCCTTGCTCATTTAAATTGGCATGTAAAGTATTTGATCCGAAAACGACACATCCGGTATTATTTGAGACAGCGATTATCTGTGCGACAGTAGGTATTATGTGCCCGGCGATGAGCTTTTTGGCAGCCATTATTTATTATCCGTACTATGCGGGCTTTGATGTATTTACCCTGATTGCAAATTGGATAAAGTTAGTGTGTCTGAATTTCCTGTTTGCGTTTTTCAGCCAGTTATTCTTTATACAACCGTTGATTCGTACCGTATTCAAAATGATATTTGCAAAAGATATCAAAAAGAGAGAATCTGAATTAGAGTGGGATTAAAAAATAAAAATTTCATATGTGCTACGGAAACAAAATGTGCTTCAAACCTTTGAAATAAGGGTTTGGAGCTTTTTTTGTCCGAATACTACTTGACAGATAGGTGAGCGATTTCTATAATTAAACCGATGGTTTAATTATAGAATAGAAAAGGACGGTAATGATATGGGTATGATGTTTGGATGTATTTGTTTGGTGTGTTTTTGCTTGCTTGCGGCAAAGGCAGTGACACACAGATGCCGGTGGGAAAAGGCAGACCGATTGTTGCTGAAGATTCACCGTATAGTGAGTATCGTGTTTGTGATATCCTGTGCGATACATGTGGTATGTATTATTCCGGTACTACAAACACGAAGTATTGCAGTGACGGCGACAGGTATCGCAGGTGCGTTGATTTTGTTATTTCTGATTTGTTTATGTCATGTGATAAAAGATGGCGAGAAAAAAATGTGGTGGCATCGAGTGCTTACACTGATTTTAGCATTATGTATCAGTGGTCATATCGTTGCCTACATCGTAGATTTTAAGCAATATCAGCAAAAGGTGAATCAGATTGCGTTCGAAGAAATGGAGCTGGTAAATATAGCAGACGGCACATATGAAGGGGAATATGATGCGGGCTACATTTATGCGAAAGTAGAAGTACAAATAAAAAATCATGAGATTCTGGCAATCAATATTTTAGAACATCTCAACGAGCGCGGAGAGCCGGCAGAGAAATTGTTGGATGATATAGTGGAAATGCAGAATATTTATGTAGATACCGTCAGCGGAGCAACAAATTCGAGCAATGTGCTAAAGAAAGCAGTTGAGAATGCGCTCATGGGAGAATAAAAGGTTTCATTGCGAAAAAGACAGGCGTATGTTAAAATTTAGAAGAATTTGCAAGAAACGTATTTTGAAGTGATCCGAAATACAGGTAGGAGGAATGCGCATGCGCCGGATGAGCTGCAGATGGGTTTGCTATATACTCTTAATGACGATGTGCCTATACACTTATATTGGCGCAGATGAAGCAAATTTGATTTCGACAGATGAAATCTGTGGTCTGTATGTGACGAGCGGTATTCAGGCTGTACCGCTGTCTGATTTGACGCCAGATATATGTACAACACAAATGCTCAGTACGCAAAACGGAAGACTGCTTTGCAAACAGATTGTGCAGACAGTCTCAGACAGATGTCGCAGATGTATGGGCGTATTGGGAGATTACAAAGGTCTTTTAATAAATGCAGGAAAATGGGTCTATTTATTGACGAGTATAATGTTGATATGTAGACATTTATACACAAAAGAAAAGCAACTCATTGCGTACCTTCATCGAACAGATGGGAAAAAGCGATTGCCTTCACAATCCATATAAAGATTTTATGTGCTGCAAAGTTTTGGATGTGAAAGGTAGGATAAAGAAATGAGTATTTCAGAAATTATGGGATTGCTCGGTGGATTAGCGTTGTTTCTATATGGCATGCAGATGATGAGTATGGGTCTGGAAGCATCTGCCGGTAACCGTATGAAAGCGATTTTGGAAAAGTTGACTGCAAACCGGGTGCGCGGAGTGTTGATGGGAGCGTTGATTACTGCGATTATCCAGTCGTCTTCCGCGACGACAGTCATGGTAGTAGGATTTGTAAATTCTGGTATGATGACGCTGAATCAGGCGCTTTGGATTATCATGGGCGCGAACATCGGTACGACGATTACCGGACAGTTGATTGCGCTGGATGTCGGTGCAATCGCACCGCTTATCGCGTTTTTAGGTGTCGCTGCAGTTGTATTTATAAAAAATGAAAAGATAAAATATGTAGGAGAAATTTTAGCCGGACTTGGTGTGTTGTTTATCGGAATGGATATGATGAGCGCGGCGATGAAGCCGCTTGCTGATTCAGAAGCATTTGTAAATATGTTTACGAAGTTTGAAAATCCGTTGCTTGGTATTTTGGCAGGAACAGTCGTGACTGCGATTATTCAGTCATCTTCTGCATCGGTCGGTATATTACAGGCGTTGGCACAGAGCGGTGCGATTGGATTGAATAGTGCGGCATTCGTTTTGTTCGGACAAAATATTGGAACCTGTGTGACTGCGTTGCTGGCATCTGCAGGTACCGGGCGAAATGCAAAGCGTGCGACGATGATACATATTATGTTTAATGTGTTCGGAACGATTGTGTTTACGGTACTATGTATTCTCACACCTTTGACACAGATGGTGGAATCATGGACGCCGGGAAATGCAGCCGCGCAGATTGCGAATTTGCATACGATGTTTAATATTGTGACGACATTATTATTGCTTCCGGTAGGTACATGGCTGGTACGTCTGACAATTCTTGTATTAAAGGATAAGAAGGACGGAGTTGATAAAGACGAATTGACGATTCGCTATTTGCTGGATTTTAAACACATTAATGCAGAAAAGCTTGGTGCAGCAGCGATTTGTACAGAAGGTATCCGCAAAGAATTGTCTCGCATGATGGAGATGGCGGGAGAAAATGTACGGGATGCATTTGATGTGTTTGCCCATCGCGGAACGGTGACGTTTGCAGAAATCGAAAAGCGTGAACAGTATGTGGATTTCTTGAATAAAGAGATTTCAAAATATATTACTTCTGCGCTTTCCTTTGAAGCGACGAGTGCCGGAAGTCAGATGTTCAATGCGTATTATTCCATGACGAGCAATGTAGAGCGAATCAGTGATCATGCGATTAATATTGCCGGATATTCAAGGATGATTAAAGAAAAAGGCATCCATTTTTCCCAGCAGGCAAACGAAGAATTGCAGGAGATGAAACAAATATGTAAAAAGGTGTTTGATATTCTGCAGGAAACGCCGGATGATTATGTATCATGGCATGAGTCGTTAGCTTGTATGGAACAAAAAATCGATGATATGACTGCGCAGTATCGCGATAACATGTATGAGCGAATCAAAGCCGGAAAATGTTCGGATGAGGGAAGCATTCTCTTTTCTGAAATGCTGACTGACTTTGAGCGAATCGGTGATCATGCATTGAACATTTCGAATGAAATGTTGAAAACAATGATTGTGGACAGATAAATAAGAAATGAAAAAGATAAGGTCTTTTGTGGAACGCTCGAAATGAGTATTCCATAAAAGACCTTGTTGTATGAATAAATAGAAATTTTTATCTCGCACGTCCGGTGATAATCCAGGGAGCAGGCTGCTGTTTGAATGCGTGACTGCTGCTCAGTGTAGAGACAGAAACCTGAATGGTTTCGGTGTCATTGATTCCGTATTTTTCTAACAGAGCAGGAAGCGATGCGGCTGCCTGGAAATCTAATGTATAGATAACGACCTGAATGTTTGGATTGAGTTTTGTCAGACATGCGAGCTCCTGCTCGGTGCTGGCAGATGCCACTAAAAATACGAGTGAAGGTGTCGGGCAACCGGACATGCTGCGTGCATCGACATGCTCTATAATATTGACATTGTGTAAGCCGAAGTGACCGACATTGTCTTCCATTGTCGCGCGATCTGCTTTGTTGTACTCGACAGCGGTGACAGAGCCCTCGACTGCGATGAGTGCCGCTTCAATTGCGATACTTTCGCCGCTGATGACACAGATGTCATCGGTGGGAGCGACATTCATTTTGCTTAAAATAATGGCACGGATTTCACTGCCGACATAGTGGATCGAACCGCGCTGAAACAGAGTGTTTGCAAGTCCGATTTTAGCAGTGTTGCGTGCATTGGGATTGATGAGCAGCATGGCAGCAGAAGCATTGATTCCCCGGTTGATCATGTTTTTTACATAGTCATGTAAAATTTCGCCTTCCGGATTGGAGCCTTCATTGTACCATACCTCACATTCGCCGAGTCCGGCATCCCACAGACGATAAAAAATGTCATCCACACCGGCATTGGTAAATACCATCGTCGTCTTATGTGCTTCGACAGTGGGAATCACATTTTTATTCTTTTTCGTGATATCGATCATTTTTACATGCTCTAAATCAACGGTTGTGTTTTGTGAGTAATATTGTAACCAGCTAATGATTACATCATTTGTAAAAACCTGCTTTTCCATAAATATTTCCTCCAAATACGTATATAATTATAATATATTTTACTAAAATAAAGCGTCAACTGCAAGGGTCTTCTATGCATTTTGTACATTTATTATGCAAAAGCGTCTTGCCCCAACTGTAGGAAGCGTGTATAATATGAAATAGGGAATTACGCTTGCAGCAGAGTTTGCCTTCTGACTGTCGGCGGTATTGATTGGGGGAATCAGTATGTTAGGATGGCAATTTTTTTTCGCTCTTTTTGGGGTGGTAGTAGTAGTGATTATTGTGGTGATGTATTTTTTGGCGGCATATGTGGCAAAGCCAAACTATCATACCGTGACGGAAATCACACAAGAGCTTCGTGAAAATGGATTTTGGCGGGATTATGATTCGATGGCAAAAGAGGAGCTTCGCATCTCCTCCTGTGACGGATACATTTTACATGCCACGTATATACCGGCGAAGGACCCGGTTTTGGATCGCTATGTGATTATCTCTCATGGCTATACCTGTAATCGTTTCAGCAGTGTGAGATATGTACATTTGTTTCACAAGCTGGGCTATCATTGCATGATATATGACAATCGCAGTCACGGAAACAATCGAAAGGGTATCTGTACACTGGGAAAACGTGAAAATGCAGATTTGACGGCGATGATTCGCTATATGAAAAAACGCTTTGGTAAAGATATTAAGCTGGGCTTGCACGGTGAGTCGATGGGTTCTGCTTTGCAGACGCTGGCTTTGCATGACAAACCGAAGGTAGACTTCTTGATAGATGACTGTGGTTTTGCCAGATTGATGGATGTGCTGATGAACAATATCGGCAATTCACTTCATCTGCCGCGTTGGCTGTGCTATCCGGCGAGTGCGGCGAGCAAATGCTTTTTTGGTTTTTCTTATACCGGAACGAGACCGATTGACGAGTTGAAAAATAATGAGATACCGATTTGTTTTATTCATGGAGAAGCAGATACATTTATTCCGTGTGAACAGTCAAAAATGATGTATGAGGCGACAAAGGGATATCGCGAATTGCATCTGTTTCCGGGTGCGGAACACGCATTGTCGATTAACACGGATGAGGCACGTTATGAGCAGGTTGTGCGCGAATTTTTAGCACATGTGTATCCGGAAGAGGTGTAGATCACTGAGGGCAAAAAGTCTCTTATGTACCATTACGTGGCGAGGGTAGCGAGAGCGCATCTGCGGTGGTTTGGTGATGTTGCACAGCGTCGACATGGAAAACCGGAGTTTTGAAAATGTCTATCGTTAGATATATAGGTGATTGCGAAACTCCTTATGTACCATTACGTGTCGAGGGTAGCGAGAGCGTATCTGCGGTGGTTTGGTGATGTTGCACAGCTTCGACATGGAAAACCGGAGTTTCGCAAACGCCTAAGTTAGATATAGGCAGAGAGGAGACCAGCTATGAACAAAAGCGCAAAAAAATCGATAAGAACAAAGATGATAAAGAGCGTAGCGCTGCTGGCAGTTACCTTATGTGCAACACTTTCGATTACAACGACCGCAAGTGCAGCCGGAAAGGAATCGAAAGCATACAAGAAAATGCTCAAGGCTGGCACGTTCAGCGTTTATGAGAAGTTCAAAAATAAGAATGTGACATATCCGATTCAGTCCTATCTAATGCTTGATATCGACAAGAACGGAGTCAAGGAATTGCTGATTAGCCAATACGAGATAGGAAAAATGACGGATGATTATGATGTTCCGACGTTGTATGTATATACCTATAAGGATGGCAA
>JAGAOE010000190.1 GCA_017623885.1 Eubacterium sp.
CACATCTTCGCTAAAGAAACTTGAGGTTTTGTAAATACCTACGAGTATTCTCTATAAATATTCTCTAATCTGTTTTCCTATCAGCACCAAGCTGCAATATTAGTATAGCACATATTTTCAGATACTTCACTTCTTTTTTGCCTCTTGTTTCCATCCAAATCATGAACGTTTTACTGGTTTCACTTGCAACCATATGCGCTGAGCGTCTGCATTTTCTTTCTCAGATGCACTCCCCACTCGCTTCGAATCTACCAGATTTTTCTCTATATTTTCTGACAATTGACAGCCAAACACGCAACATCTTGTATACATGCAAGATATACTTGCACTATATTTAGTAAAAACATCTACATTAACCCGCTCAAAACGCAAATCATATCGTGATTTTTACCAAAACGAAAGCAATCGGGCTTTGGAACGTCCATCTACATAGAAATTTCCAAAACATTCACACTTTAATGCAAGCATGCCTTGTCCTCTGCTGCCTCTTGCAAGGAGAGCGTTTCATTCATGCTTCCGGTGCGGTAGCCATATAAGTCCAATGCAACATAGGAAAACCCGATTTTTCGCAGTGCCTCATACAACTCTGTGCGAAATGGCTCCGATATAGCCTTTGAAAAATCTTCCTGCAAAAGCTCTATACGCGCCAGACTTCCATGCACACGGACACGAAACTGACCAAAACTACGCTCATACAAATACTGTTCTGCAAGCTCTACCATCTGCAGCTTCTGCTTTGTAATTTCTTCGCCGTAAGGAATACGTGATGCAAGGCAGGCAAACGAAGCTTTTGCAGCCGTTTCCAGTCCCATCACCTGTGACTGTTCCCGAATCAGTGCCTTTGTCCATCCGGTTTGGCGCAAGGGACTGTGTATCCCCAGTTCTTCGATTGCACGCATACCGGGTCGATAATCGGACATATCATCTACGTTTGAACCTTCCAGCAGATGCGCGATTCCCTCTCTTTTTGCTGCCTCTGACATTTTTTGAAACAATACCTTTTTACAAAAATAACACCGTTTCGCATCATTTGCTGCGAAACCTTCTATATCAGAAACTGCCACTTTTATCTGTATGTGACGAATCCCGTGCTTTTTGCAAAATTCTACTGCTTCCTGCTGTTCTCTGGCAGGAATCCAATCTGCAGTCACTGAAAGCGCCAGCACCTGCTCCTGCAGTGCTTCCTGTGCTGCCGCCAGTAAAAACGTAGAATCCACACCGGCAGAAAAAGCTACAGCCACACGGCCATAGCTTTTTAAAAGTTCTATTAACGCTCTATATCTATGCATTCTCTCTGACATTCTTCTCTTTCCTCTCATTACCGCATATCTGTGTTTTTCTTTTTATGTGCTGTAATAATCGTATCACTGTGCGCATTGACCGTTATTACACAATCCGGCAATTCCACATACCAGTTTTTTCCGTTTCTTGTAATGACTGCATCCTTTCGTAATATCTGCGCTTTGCACCATTCCACCACCTCATCAGCAGTCCACGCACGCTCCTTATTACATACCAAATGCAATGCCAGATTTTTTTGTATGCGCGCTGCACCCAGCTCGGTCGTATGAAGCTTGTCCATCTGCGTAAGCAAATCCCCTGCCTCTGCATCCTGCACTTTTTCAGACAATTCTTCCGTCTCGCGCACACTGTCTCCCAAATCCTTCAATATTTCTCCGGCAATAATCAGCCCTGCGACCGACGGTACATACGACATACTTCCCGGCAATTGTCTCCGTCCCAACGCCTGTGCAGATTCCTCTCCGACGAGCGGCGTGCGCGGCAACTCCTTTGAGTACACAACCTTCAAATGTTCCACTCCACGCTTTTTCAGTTCCCGGCGCATGACCTTTGCCAGCGGGCACACGGATGTCCGGTAAATATCTGCCACTTCAAAGGCTGTCGCATCCAGTTTATTACCTGCTCCCATCGCACTGATAATCGGAACATTTGCTTTCTTTGCCTGCATAATCAACTCAATTTTCCCGGTCACGGTGTCGATTGCATCCACGACATAGTCATATTGGCGAAAGTCAAATTGATCTGCATTTTCCGGCAAATAAAAGGTTCGATATACATGTACTTCTGTGTCCGGACAGATATCTTTTACACGCGCTTTTGCGACATCCACTTTATATTGTCCGATGGTACTGTGTAACGCAATAATCTGACGATTGATATTTGTCAGACTAACCGTATCATTATCAATCAAATCCAATGTACCGATTCCGCTGCGTGCGAGCGCCTCCACTACATAGCCTCCGACACCGCCCACACCGAATACTGCCACACGTGCCTGACGGTATCGCTCTATCGCTTCTGCTCCGACCAATAATTCTGTTCTGGAAAACTGATTTACCATTTTTATTCCTCATTCATTTCTATTTTAAGTCGCCTGCAATCACATAAAACAGCATCAGACAAAAACCTACGCCAAACAATAGCAAGCCAAATGATACACTGCGCGTAATAATCATATTGCTCTGCTTGATTTCATCGTTTCGAATCGCCAGATAATGCACATAATCTTTTTGAATCGGATTGCTTCTTCGCCAGGTATGATTTGCAAAATCCCGACATTTATTCATTACTTTTCCAAGCGCACGTGTAAATGCATTTCCCTCTGTATAGTGATGCGGAAGCGGTGTGTCGCGATACAGTGTCTTTCGCAACACGACAACCAGCACATCTACTGCACTGTCAAATACACGACAAATGACACCGCATACAAACGGTAAAAAACGCAGTAACAGCGGTCGATAAATCGAATTTTCCATATCCAGCCATTTGGGCCAGCGATTGACAAACACGCGACTGCCTTGCTCTTTTTTCATCATCCATACGCGTATCACGAAAAAATAAACAACTGCACCAATCAGCAGCGAGTACAGTGCTCCTTTTAAATTTTCCGGATGGAAATAGTGTACCTCATGACTTGCACGGTGTTCGATTGCAAAAAAGGATTCTCCTGCTACGGCTGCGCGCTCCATCAAGCGATGCGGGCAAAATCCCCATACTGCCAGCAAGACTGCCACCACACTAATCGCTGTTGCTGTAAGCTTTGACATATAATTTGTTTTATTATCATATGTCTGCTGCCTTACCACATCTTCATTTTTCTCTATAAATACCGTCACAAACAGCTTTGTCATATAAGCAATCGTCAGACCGCCGCTCGCGATAAAAATCATCTCTACCGGTTTGGCAAGCTGCTCCATGCCAAGCTCCAAAATACTCTCATGCAAAAGCGTTTTACTGATGTAACCGCTAAACAGCGGAATACCTCCGATTGACAATCCGCCAATCGCAAAACACACTGCCAGCAACGGCTTTTTTCTGCCAAAGCCACGAATGACATTCAAATCCAACTCATGCGTATTCATGTAAACTACACCCGCAGACAAAAACAAAACCAGCTTTATGAGCGAGTGATTCATCATATGAAGCAGCGTACCGTGTGCCGCAAGCGCATGCTCCTGATACAGCAGGCTGCACATCGCCACTCCTGTCACAATAAATCCAATCTGAGAGACAGATGAACACGCTAACGTGCCTTTCAAGTCTAATGCAAACACGCCGAGTACCGCACCCACAAACATGGTGGCACATCCCAATAACGCGAGCAATACACCCCAAGGCTGATCACCGCCAAAAATGCGTACCGACAAAACAATCACTCCAAATATACCGGTCTTTGTCAATATACCGGAGAGCAGCGCCGATGCCGGTGCCGGTGCGACCGGATGTGCTTTCGGAAGCCAGATGTGAAGCGGAAATACACCTGCTTTTGCTCCAAATCCAACCAGAATACATACGCCCGCTGCATACAGCATCGGTGTTTTTGCTTCGCCTGCTGTCATTTGCTGCAGCGACACAAAATCCAACGTTCCATACATGTGAGAAAGCAGGAACAGTCCCATCAGCATTGCCAGTCCGCCTGTCACAGCCACTGCCAGATACGTATCTGCTGCGCGCAATGCATCTTTTTTCTCTGTTTGTGCGACCCATGTATAGGATGTAAAGGACATCA
>JAGAOE010000004.1 GCA_017623885.1 Eubacterium sp.
AATCCGCATGAAAAAGCGATGCAGCGTGCATTGATGCAGTATCGGAATCCGAAAATTATGATTTAGTAAAAGAAGCTTTAGAAAAAGCCGGACGCACGGACTTAATCGGATTTGATGCACATTGTCTGATACGTCCGCGTCATATTGCAAAGCAGGGTTCTGCACCTTATGACAAGACAAAAAAACATCCGGCATCCGCGAAAACAGGCGGAAACGGAAAAGCTGTAAAACGTAAGAAAACCATTCGAAATGTACACAAGAAAAACAAAAAATAGTCAGGGTTACGAATATGAGAACATTTACGATTAAAGAAAACGAAGCCGGCCAGCGCTTAGATAAATATTTGCGCAAATTGTTGCCGGATGCGCCGGGAAGCTTTATATACAAAATGCTTCGCAAAAAGAATATCGTGTTAAATGCTGCAAAAGCAACAGGTGCAGAGCATTTGAATGTCGGTGATGAAATCACCTGCTTTATGTCAGATGAAACCTTTGAAAAGTTTTCACACAGTGCGAAAGATACGATAGAGGAGTTGAAACGGGTTCCGTTGCAGCCCGCGTTTTCTGTTGTGTATGAAGACGATGATATTTTGGTGATGAATAAACCGGCTGGAATGCTTTCACAAAAGGCGAGAGAATCCGATATCTCAGCAAATGAGCATATGATTGCATATCTCTTGGAGTCAAAAGCTCTGACCGAAGCTGATTTGCATACATTTCGTCCGTCTATCTGCAATCGTCTGGACAGAAATACTTCCGGTCTGCTTCTTGCAGGAAAGACCTTGCGTGGTTTGCAGTATTTGTCGGCAGAATTAAAAAATCGTTCCATGGAAAAATATTATCGTTGTCTTGTCAAAGGCGATATTGCTGAAAAACAAGTGAAAAAGGGTTATTTACTGAAAGATGAACGTGAGAATTCTGTTTCGATTGTTCAAAATGGTTCACCAAATCGTAAATATATCGAGACCGCTTATACACCGATTGAACGTTTTGGCTCGTATACATTATTGGAGGTTCATCTGATTACCGGACGTTCTCACCAGATTCGAGCACATCTGGCATCACTTGGTCATCCGGTGATTGGCGATCCGAAGTATGGAAATCCTCGTCAAAATCAGATTTTTGAAAACAAAGTCGGCGTTACCAGACAGCTTTTACACGCGTATCGCGTTCGCTTCTCTGACGGAAACGAAGTAATTGCAGACCTTTCGACAGATTTCGAGGCGGCAGTCAACTGGTTACGCGCAAGTGCAGAAAAAAATTAAGAAAGAGGATGAGCAATGGCTACTTGGAATTCTCGCGGGTTACGTGGTTCTGCACTGGAAGATTTGATTAATCGAACGAACGAAGTATATGCTGCAAATGCGTTGGCATTGATTCAAAAAGTACCGACACCGATTACGCCAATTACGATTGACAAAAAGACGCGTCACATTACGTTAGCCTATTTTGAGCAGAAAAGTACCGTTGATTATATCGGTGCCGTACAAGGCATTCCGGTCTGTTTTGATGCAAAAGAATGTCACAGCGATACGTTTCCGCTTCAAAATATACATGCACATCAGGTCGATTTCATGCAGCAGTTTGAAAAGCAGCAGGGAATAGCGTTTTTTTTGATTCATTTTACAAAACGAGATATCTTTTATTATTTGACGTTTCGACAATTGCTGACATTTTGGGAACGAAAAGAGCAGGGTGGCAGAAAAAGCTTTCGCTATGAGGAGCTTGAGGAGAACTATTTCTTTACAATGGGAAAAGGCGGTGTCTTTGTCCCCTATCTGCATCCCTTGCAAATAGATTTAGATACACGCAGTTGACTTTTTGTATGGAATCACGTATAATCATAAAGGTTCATCGTGCTAATGAATTATCACGTTACCACACTAAAGTGCATATGCATATAACAGGAGGAACTATGAAACAGAATTTACATACACCGGAGGGTGTGCGCGATATTTACAATGAGGAATGTGAACGAAAGCTTTATTTAGAACAAAAATTGTTTTCTGTTCTGACAGGCTACGGTTATCATCCGATCGAAACCCCTTCTTTTGAATATTTTGATATTTTCGGACAGGAAGTCGGAACGACGCCGTCTAAGGATTTATATAAGTTTTTTGACCGTGAAGGAAATACACTGGTTCTTCGACCGGATATCACACCTTCGATTGCACGTTCTGCTGCAAAGTATTATACAGAAGATGAAATGCCTTTGCGTTTTTGTTATAAAGGAAATACATTTATCAATCACCACAGCTTACGTGGTCGAATGAAAGAGTGTACGCAGTTAGGCGCAGAATTGATGGGAGATAATACCGTAGATGCGGATGCAGAAGTATTATCCATGATTGTAGACTGTCTGCAGGCGGCAGGACTGAAAGAGTTTCAGATTAGTGTCGGACATGCGAGCATTTTTAAAGGCTTGGTCGAAGCTGCCGGATTTACTGTGGAAGAAACGGATGAATTGCGGGATTTGATTTCAAACAAAAACTTTTATGGTGTAGAAGAATTTGTTGAAAATCGTCAGCTCCCTGAAAATCTGAAACAGTGCTTTGGAATTTTGCGTTGTATGTATACCTCTGCGGAAGAACTTGAGACATTTAAACAGGCAGCCCGTCCGTTTGAGACGGTTTATGCTGCGTTACAGCGTTTAGAGCAATTACAGGAATTATTATTGCTTTATGGAATCGATAAATATGTATCGTTTGAACCCGGTATGGTCAGCGAATATCATTATTATACCGGTATTTTGCTTGCCGGATATACTTACGGAACCGGTGAGCCAATTGTAAAGGGTGGTCGTTATGATGAATTACTTCCCTTATTTGGAAAGAAAGCTGCGGCAATTGGATTTGTTGTTGTGATTGATCAGCTTCTGGAAGCGATTATGCGTCAGAACATCGAAGTACCTATTACCTATCACACGCAGTTGATTATCTACACGAAAGAACATCGTGAAGATGCGGTTGTATTGGCAAGAAAGGCGCGTAGTACAGGCGGCAAAGCAGAATTGCTGCGCTATGATGAAGCCAAAGGAAAAGATGCATTTGAAGCCTATGCAAAAAGAAATCATATTGCGCGTATTACATGGCTGATTTAAAAAATTTGCAGAAACCGGGAAAACTTTGATTACAGTATTTTCCTTATTTCTTGCAAAATGACAGATAGGAGATCGAACATGACAAACGGAAATAATGAACGTTATTTGACTTTCGCCCTTGGAAAAGGAAGATTGGCAAATCAGACGTTAAAACTTTTTGAACAAATCGGAATTACTTGCGAGGAGATGAAGGATAAAGATACGCGTAAGCTTATTTTTGTAAATGAAGAATTAAAGCTTCGCTTTTTCCTTGCAAAAGGACCGGATGTTCCGACTTATGTGGAATACGGTGCAGCAGACATCGGTGTTGTCGGTGAAGACACGATTTTAGAAGAAGGACGTAATATTTATGAGGTATTAGACCTCGGATTTGGCAAATGCCGGATGTGTGTCTGCGGACCGGAAAGTGCAAAAGAATTGTTGTTACATCACGAGCAGATTCGTGTTGCATCTAAATATCCCCGTATTGCGAAAAACTATTTTTACAATAAAAAGCATCAGACAGTTGAAATCATCAAATTGAACGGCTCCATTGAACTTGCACCGATTGTCGGTTTGTCAGAAGTAATTGTCGACATCGTAGAGACCGGTTCGACGCTTCGTGAAAACGGATTACAGGTATTAGAAGAAGTATGTCCCTTATCCGCACGCATGATTGTCAATCAGGTGAGCATGAAGATGGAGAATGAACGAATTACAAAATTGATTACGGATTTGAAGCAGATTATTCAAAAGGAGAAATAACATGCGAATTTTACAATTGAATAACGAGACAAAAAATAATATATTAGAAGATTTGCTGAAACGCAGTCCGAACAGCTATGGTGAATATGAATCACGCGTTGCGGCGATTATTGAGGAAGTTCGCAACAACGGCGATCAGGCGATTTTTTCTTTCACCAAACAATTTGACGGTGCAGATATCAATGCAGAAAATATTGTTGTCACAAAAGAAGAAATTGAAGAAGCATACGAAACGGTAGATCCGACATTGCTTGCCGTGATTCGAAAAGCACTTGTGAACATTCGGGAATATCATGAGAAACAGCGTCAGCACAGTTGGTTTGATTCAAAGGACAACGGAATTATTTTAGGACAAAAGATTACGCCGTTACAGCGTGTAGGTGTATATGTGCCGGGTGGAAAAGCAGTGTATCCGTCATCAGTACTGATGAATGTGCTTCCTGCCAAAGTAGCCGGTGTAGATGAAATCATTATGATGACACCGCCGGGCAAAGACGGAAAAATTTGTGCATCTACGTTAGTGGCTGCAACAGAAGCAGGCGTAGATCGCATTTACAAAGTAGGCGGTGCACAGGCAATCGCTGCATTGGCATTCGGTACTGCAAGTGTTCCAAAGGTAGATAAAATTGTCGGACCCGGAAATATCTATGTTGCGTTGGCAAAAAAAGCTGTATTTGGTCATGTAAGCATTGATTCCATTGCCGGTCCGAGTGAGATTCTTGTCTTGGCAGATGAGAGTGCAAATCCGCGATTTGTAGCGGCTGATTTGCTTTCACAGGCAGAGCATGATGAGATGGCATCTGCGATTCTTGTCACGACCAGCCGCACCTTGGCAGAGGAAGTATCAAAAGAAGTGGATCGCTTTGTCGAAGTGCTCAGTCGTAAAGAGATTATACAGAAATCATTAGATAATTATGGTTATATTCTTGTGGCAGATACCGAACAGGACGCTATTGACACGGCAAACGATATCGCTTCAGAGCATTTAGAGATTGTCATGAATGACCCGTTTACCGTCATGACTAAGATCCGTAATGCAGGTGCGATTTTCCTCGGTACTTACAGCAGTGAGCCGCTTGGTGACTATTTTGCGGGACCGAATCATGTGTTGCCGACAAATGGAACCGCAAAGTTTTTCTCTGCGTTATCGGTGGATGATTTTATTAAGAAATCGAGCATTATTTCTTATTCAAGAGAGGCATTAGAGCCGATTTATAAAGATATTGTGCAATTTGCTGAATGTGAGCAGCTTACTGCGCATGCGAACTCAATTCGTGTACGTTTTGAGGATTAAAAGCAATTACGAGGAAGGTAACAGAAAAAACTATGGATAAAAAAATATTAGTTGCCACGCTCTATATCAAAGACGGAAAAATTGTAAAAAATCGTCATGATTTTACGCCGTTGGGAGAGCTTCGCACCTATGCAAAACGATACAATGACAGCGGAATTGACAAGTTGTTCGTATTAGATTTATCGGATGATGACGAAGAGCATCAGACGAATTTGCGCACGATACGTGAATTAAATCGTATTATCGATATACCTACCTGTGGGGGTGGAAATATTCGTCGCATGGAGGACATCAAGCAATTGATGTATGCGGGCTGCAAACAGATTATGTTAAATGCAGCAAAAAACGGATGTATTGATTTGGCGCGCAAAGCAGCAGACCGATACGGAAAAGACCGAATTCTTGTTTCCGTGCATAATGTTGATTTTATTTTCAAACATCAGAATGAGATGAATGAGCTTTTCCATGAAGTATTGGTCATGGAGGAGTCTGTATTGGATGCGGTGGATAATCTGTCAAATACACCCTATGTCGTGCTCTATGCAGGGGATGATTTTGCCGAAATCTATGCCTTATTAGAGCGTGAGAATGCGCGTGGTATCTGTGGTCCCATATTTAATGATCCGCAGACAGATATTATGCAGTACAAAGCGAATTTGGGCGAAGCAGGATTGTGGATGGACAATTTTAAGCCACAGATACAGTGGGCTCAATTAAAGAAAAATTCAGACGGTATGGTGCCGTGCATCGTGCAGGACTACCAAACAGATGAAGTGTTGATGCTTGCATACATGAATGAAGAGGCTTATTACAAGACGCTTTCTTCCGGAAAAATGACCTATTATAGCCGCAGCCGCAATGAGTTGTGGACAAAAGGACTCACCTCCGGTCATTTGCAGTATGTAAAGTCGCTCACGGCAGACTGCGACTATGACACGATTTTAGCTAAGGTTTCACAGGTCGGCGTTGCATGTCATACCGGAAATCCGACTTGTTTCTTTCATGAAATCGTTAAAAAGGAATATGTAGAAAATAATCCGCTGAAAGTATTTGAAAACGGATACCATTCGATTGTCAATTGCAAAGCGACACCGAAAAAAGGCTCTTATATCAGCGAATTGTTTGAAAAAGGCTTGGATGAAATTCTAAAAAAACTGGGTGAAGAGACGACGGAAGTGGTTATCGCCGCAAAGAATCCTGATAGGGAACACATCAAATATGAGATTACGGATTTACTTTATTATTTGATGGTGATGATGGTCGAAACCGGTGTTACCTGGGAAGATGTCATCAATGAACTGGCTCAGCGTTAAAAAAATGTGCACTATCGTTTATATAGTGCACATTTTTTGTTCTTTGATAGGATTTACCACTTGCAATTTTTGTAGATACCTCGTATGATATAGTACATCAATCGTTCTTTTTTTCTAGTGAAATGATTCTGTTTTGCGCTTCTTTCCGTCAGTCGTGAAAGGAGTTATATGCAAAAAATCAAACTTATTTTTCAAAAATTATTTCACATTCTTATTCTTACGGCTTTCTGCGTCATGCAGTTATTTGCCGACTTTTATTCACGCACCAATCCCTGTATTGCATATGCGGATACAGCAAATGAACCGGTGTCAATTGCATTACCCTATGTCACAGAGCTTTCCATAAACACAAAAGATACGACCGTTCGCGTGTATCAACCCGGTACAGATGCTTGCAGCGTTCCGATTCATGTATATACAGACTGCACGTTGATTTTAGATCATGTAATAGATGCGGCAGATTTGACCATCGCGGACGGATGTACCGTAACCATACAATTGATCGGTGAAAATCATATTCAAAATTTAAAAGCATGCGGTGGTTTTCAGACATCGGTAACGATTTGCGGAACTTCGAGAGAAGATACGCTGCATGCGGAACAGATTGCGTGTGCACCGGGCGGAAGTGCCACAACATCAGCACAACTTTCATTTCTTTCATGCAGTATTTTCAGCAAGAGTATCGGATGTGGAATGGATGGTTCTGATACCTCCTATTGGAGCAGTTCTGCAACGATTGCAAGCGCTACTCCCGGAAGCAATGCATCACCTTTGATAATGATTCAGCATGCAAAAGTTGAGGTAGAAGGGGATCTGGCATGTGGCGGTGACGGTGTCTGCAGCACGGGAACCTGGTCTGCCTGTACTTCTCACGGCGGTTCTTCCGGAGAAGTTCATATCGAAGACAGCGAAGTATCTGTAACAGGAGATATGTCTGTTGGCGGAAAAGGTGGAAATGGAGACGTCAGCAGCAGTTATTATAAATGCGTAGCCGGAAATACGAAGCGCGCTTCTGACGTTCGTATTATGCAACAAAGCAATGTTACCGTAAACGGAAATGTTGCAACTTCAAAAAATCTTCCCGGTATGAGCGACGGCGGTACACAACGCGGACTCGATGGCGCCACCGTTACGATTTCTGGTTCTGTTTTATCTGCAAAAGATATTGCCAGTGGCGGAAGCGGACATCAGACCGTTCGCTACAATATATATTCCGGTGCCGGTACGAGCTATGATGTCTGTGGAACAGCCGGTGGAAATGGCGGAACCATTCTCGCAAGCAATGCTACCATCCTATGTGAAACCGCCGTTTGTGGTGCGAATGCCGGTGATTATATGAATTATGAAGTCAGTATGTACGGAACGACGAGTGGAGATGTTGATTCTGTACATCATCCCTTAGACGGGAACGGCGGCAAGATTATTTCCGAAAATTCCTACTTTACCATTCATACGCATGCCGGTGCAAAAGGCAGTCGTTGGAACGGATATGCCAATCCGTCCACTTATGCAGACAGTCAATTTTTAGGTGGAGGGTTTAGCGGAACGTTATACGGAAATGTCATCACAACAGATATGACAGCACTTGTGGAGTCAGAGACACAGAAAGGCTTTGTCGCATCGACTGAAATTCGAAATTCCTTGGAACAGGCTTGTGCAAAATGTACGATACAGACAGGAAGCGAACTGGCAGAACAAGTGATTACGATCCAGGCAAATGACATCGCACAACAGACAAAATTAGACACAAGCGGTACGCTTTATACTTATCTGGCGATTGGGAAAGAAAAGCTTACCATTCATGGCTCAAAGAGCTATTTGGCAACCGTGATGGTCAAACGTTCTGAGGCATTGAACATCTTCCGGCTTACACCGTATGGATGGATTGCAATCGATACCGACAGTGTCTTGATTGAAGCAAATCGTTATACCTATCAGAATGAACACTTTGCGCACCAATCATCGTACACGATAACCGGCGAATCTGCACAAAATGATGTTTGTGTCACATCAGGCGAACATCATATATTTGTCGATGCTGCAACATTTGATTCCTTAGAGGTCAAAGGTAGTTCCAATGTAATCCTTCATTTGAACGGTCATACGACGATTTCGAATATTTTGGTCGATGAAGCTGCGACACTTCAAATTGTTGGTAATGGCAGTCTCACGGTTCAAACGCTTGGTCACTTGAATGCACCAAGTGGAACCATCCTTATCAAAGAAGGCACGGTAAATGTTAAAAATCTCGGAAGCGCCTATGGCGGAAAAGAGATTACGGTATCAAATCCGGACCAATTAACAGTCGAAAATTGTCATACAACACTTCGAAACGAGCAAGGAGAGCGTCTGTTTTTACTGACCATTGGCTTTGCGACCAGTGGAACCTATGGATTGAAATTAAATCAGTTGCAGGAGGAGATACAAATCGATGAGTGCTTGGAATATTCGATGCTGTTGCCGGAAAATGTATATCGACTGGAATTATCGCAGGGTAGCTTTTCCTACAAGGGTGAAATTTTACTCAACAAACCACAGTATATTTTTCAATCTGATTTGATGCTCTCTATCGATAACAGTATAGATACGATTTTGATAGAAGATGGAAACCTTACATTTGATGCGCAGACAATCCAAGCGGAGAACAGCATCACGATTTATCAGTCTGATACCATGATTCATCCGATCATTGTATCGCAAGCATCGGTAAACATTACACTTGATCAGGTGCGTGCAGATACACCGCTGCATTTGTGTGATGATTTTCAAGGAAATATTCAAAATCATGCAGGTAGAACCGTTTTACCAGTGACCATTCATACGTCCTATCCATTACAGGAAGTGTTTGTAGTGCTTGATGGCGTAAACTATAAATTTGTGACAGACGAA
>JAGAOE010000191.1 GCA_017623885.1 Eubacterium sp.
CATAAAATTCAACTGTGTACAATTTATTCTCCTTTGTGCTACACGAAACAGTTATCTCTTTTATCGTATGATAACATATTTGTTATCTGTTTTCAAGAACAAAGGATCTCGCTTGCGAGATTCTCCGCCTGCGGCGGGTCGCGACAAGCGACATACTTCTTTTCCGCCGCAGTGCGATCCACGCGGAGCGTTTTTGTTTCATAGGAAAGCTCGTCTCTTTCACACTTTAATGTAGCAAGGTCTTTCCTATGAAACAAAAAGAGCAGGATTTTTCATCCTGCCCTTGTGCTTCTATTATTCTACGGTCACTGATTTTGCCAGATTTCTCGGCTTATCTACGTCACAACCTCTGCCTACTGATACATAGTACGCAAACAACTGTAACGGTATAATCGCCAGTGAATTTGAAAAATATTTATTTGTCTGCGGAATATAGATGACATAGTCCGCTGCCTTTTCAATCTCGGTATTGTCTTCGTTGGTGACTGCAAGTACAACTGCTCCGCGTGAACGCACCTCTACGATGTTGCTCATCGTCTTTTTGTACAAGTCTTTTTGTGTCACAAGCGCGGTCACGAGCGTTCCTTCTTCGATCAGAGAAATCGTACCATGCTTCAACTCACCTGCCGCATATGCTTCTGAATGAATATAGGAAATCTCTTTCAGCTTGAGCGAGCCTTCCATTCCGATCGCATAATCGATGCCTCGACCGATAAAGAATACATCCCGCGCACCTACATAACGGTTTGCGATTTTTTGTATATTTCCTTTGTTTGCAAGCAGCATCTCGATCTGAGACGGAATCGCTTTGAGGTCTGTCAGCATCTCTGCGACCTCAGCATCTCCGATCACACCTTTTACTTTAGCAAAATGAATCGCCAACAGATAGTGTGCGATGAGCTGTGCGGTATATGCCTTTGTCGTCGCAACTGCGATTTCCGGTCCTGCCCATGTGTACATCACGCGGTCTGCCTCGCGGGCAATCGAACTGCCCACGACATTGACGATGCCGAGCGTCGTAATACCCTGCGCCTTCGCCTCACGCAACGCCGCCAGTGAATCAGCCGTCTCTCCTGACTGACTGATGATTACGACCAAATCATTTTTATTTAAAATCGGATTGCGATAACGGAATTCGCTGGCAAGGTCTACTTCGACCGGGATACGTGCCAGTCCTTCCATAATATATTTTGCTGTCACACCGGTATGATAGGCACTACCACATGCCACGATATGGATTCGCTCGATTGCACAAATCTCTTCTTCGCTCATACCAAGCTCTTCAATGACAATCTGACCTTCTTTGATACGGGGTGTGAGTGTATCACGCACGGTCTTCGGCTGTTCATACATCTCCTTGAGCATAAAATGCTCATAGCCGCCTTTTTCTGCCGCATTGATATCCCACTCGATTGTCTTGCTGGTCTTTTCGATGGGCTCGCCGTCACTGTTGAAAAATTCGATTGTATCTTCGGTCAGACAGGCAATCTCTTCATTTTCGATAAAATACACATCTCTGGTATACTTTAACACTGCCGGAACATCAGATGCGATTAGATTTCCGTCGGATGCTTTGCCGACGATAAGCGGTGAATCTTTACGCACTGCATATACTTTATCTGCGTGCTCCGCAAAGATAATTCCCAACGCATAAGAACCCTCGACACGATGCATCACCTTTGTAATGGTATCGATGATTTCTCCGTTTGTTTTCTTATAATAGTAATCCAACAGATGTGCCACAACTTCTGTATCTGTATCTGACAAAAACTCATATCCGCGAGAAATGAGTTTGTTTTTCAATTTTAAATAATTCTCAATGATACCGTTGTGTACGACTGCAATGCTTTTCGATGCATTGAAATGCGGATGTGCATTATTGTCGCTCGGTTCGCCGTGCGTCGCCCAACGTGTGTGACCGATACCTACTGTGCCGGGCATCGTACTGCCATCATGCGTCAGCTCACTGAGCACCTTGAGTCTGCCGGTGCTTTTTTCGATACGGATTTCTTCTCCGTCATAAATCGCCATTCCGGCTGAATCATAGCCGCGATATTCCAGCTTTGATAAGCCATCTAACAAAATCGGTGCAGCCTGGCGCTTTCCGATATATCCTACGATTCCACACATATTTTCTCTCCTCCTGATATGTTTCTCCATAATTCAGATTACCCGAGAGGTATGCTCTCGGGTATATCTTTCACTGGTTATTTTTCATCCTATTTTGCAAAGTCATCGCCTTTGATTTCTCCGCCCTGCACAGACTGCGGGTCATCTCCGTGTTCTACTGTGATTCCGTAATTGTTCTTTATCAGATCACTGTAATTTTTCACGGTCGCAGACGGTGTATAGTTCGTATTATTGTACAGGTAACGGTGAAGTGCTTTTACATTGCTCTCCAAATCTGCGCACATAACTACATCGCCCTTGCTTCCGCCGAGACGCGCTGCATATTTGTTGAACGGGAATCCTGTGGAATCCACAAATTCATAATCAAACATGCTCGCTGCCAAGCGAATGATGTCTGTGTTGGAATAGCTCGTACACACTTCCGGGAATACCTGATTGATAATCTTGTTAATCGTCGGCAAATCTGTCTTTTTTGCTTTTTTTACAATTTCGTTAATCACTTCACGCTGACGCTCTGATCGCGCAAAATCGCTGCCGGCTGTCGAACGGATACGCGCATAAGCTGTCGCCTGCGTACCATCCAATGTCTGCATACCGGTCGAATACAAATGAACCGGTGTATTGCCTGTCGCTTTTGCTGTGGTGTCAATGTGGTGGTTGATATATTTTAATTCTGCAGAATCCACTTCGACTTCTACTCCGCCAAGCATATTTACGACATCTGTCACCACTTTAA
>JAGAOE010000192.1 GCA_017623885.1 Eubacterium sp.
ACAGTACCAAATCAGCTTCATTTGTTCCACGTATTTCGCATCGAATTGTGGATGATTTTCTGTGATTTAAACTGTTTTCAACCGTTTTTATCGGTGATAAACCATTTTACTTATCCAAACTCTTCATCGTTGGGAACAACAACACATCCCTTATCGCCTGCGAATCGGTCAACAGCATTACCAGACGGTCGATTCCGTAACCGATACCTCCGGTCGGCGGCATTCCGATTTCAAGTGCATTCAGGAAGTCTTCGTCGGTGTGGTTTGCTTCTTCGTCTCCTGCCTCAAATGCGGCATCCTGTGCTGCGAAGCGCTCACGCTGATCGATCGGGTCATTTAACTCTGAGTATGCATTACACATTTCCCATGTGTTGATAAACAACTCGAAACGCTCTACCTTTGTGGGGTCTGACGGTTTTTTCTTTGTCAACGGTGAAATCTCTATCGGATGATCCATGATAAAGGTCGGCTGAATCAGCTCCTTCTCGCAATATTCTTCGAAGAAGAGATTCACGATGTCTCCCTTGGTATGGCGGTCTTCGTACTCGATGTGGTGCTCATCTGCAAGCTTCTTTGCAGCCGCATCATCTGCTACCTCATCAAAATCGATACCTGCATATTTCTTGATGGCATCATTCATTGTCAGGCGCTCAAACGGCTTTCCGAGGTCGATTTCGATACCGTTGTAAGAAATTTTTGTTGTACCGCAAACAGTCTCTGCCAGATAGCGGAACATGCTCTCGGTCAATTCCATCATTCCTTCGTAATCGGTATATGCCTGATATAATTCCATCAATGTAAATTCCGGATTGTGGCGTGTGTCTACACCTTCGTTACGGAATACTCTGCCGATTTCGTAAACACGCTCTAAGCCGCCTACGATCAATCTCTTTAAGTATAACTCCAACGAAATACGGAGCTTTACATCCTCATTTAACGCATTGTAATGTGTATCAAACGGTCTCGCCGCTGCTCCACCTGCGTTTGACACCAGCATCGGCGTCTCTACTTCCATGAAGTCGCGTGCGTCAAGGAAGTTTCTGATTTCTTTGATAATGCGAGAACGCTTAATAAACACGTCCTTGCTCTCACGGTTCATAATCAAGTCTACATATCTTTGACGATAACGCATATCGGTATCTGTCAAACCATGAAATTTCTCCGGTAAAATCTGCAAAGACTTGGTCAACATGGTCATTTTTTCTGCATGAATAGAAACCTCTCCCGTCTTTGTACGGAATGCGAAGCCTTCAATACCAAAAATATCACCGATATCTGATTTCTTAAACTCTGCGTATGATTCCTCGCCAATCGCGTCTCTGGCTACATATACCTGGATATTTCCCTTTAAGTCCTGAATATTACAGAATGATGCTTTTCCCATTACACGCTTAAACATCATTCTTCCGGCGATACTTACCGGAATCGGTGATGCATCCATGATGGCTCTGCGCTCGTTGTAATCATTGTTGATGATTTCTTTTTTCTGCTCATCATCCAATCCGTCTACTTCAGGCTGCGGTCTTCCGGCAAGGAGCTTTTCCTCATGCGCGTTATAAAGGTCCTTTACATCCTGACTATGATGTTTCTGATCAAATTTTGTGATAATAAAAGGATCTTTTCCTGCATCCTGCAAATCTTTTAATTTATCACGGCGCACCTTCAAGAGCTGATTTATATCCTGCTGTCCACCATTCTGCTGATTCTTCTCTGCCATGTTTTCCTCCGCTTACTGATTAGTTCGATCTCTGAATCGCTAATACTTTATATGATAATTCACCAACCGGTGCATCTACTTTTACAATATCTCCTACTACAGAACCGATCAATGCGCGTCCTAACGGAGATTCATTTGAAATCTTGCCTTTCAGACTGTTTGCTTCTGTAGATCCTACAATCTTATATTCCAGCTCCTCGTCAAACTCGATGTCCAGAATACGCACCATACATCCGACGCTGATTTTGTCTAAGTCTACTTCATCCTCTACTACAACTTCGGCATTTTTCAAGATGTTTTCAATCTCTTCGATACGAGCTTCGATGTCGCGCTGCTCATCCTTTGCAGCATCGTACTCTGCATTCTCGGAAAGGTCTCCCTGCTCACGTGCTTCCTTAATCTTCTGAGCGATCTCACGACGCTTTACGACCTTTAAATCCTGCAGCTCTTCCTCTAATTTCTGTAAACCTTCGTAAGTTAAAATGTTTTTCTTTACCATTTTACGCTTCCTTTCTAACTGCAATTTACATTCACAGTTACAACCCTTCTTTTTATTTGGTCTTTCCTATGGAATAGAAAGCCCCATTTAACCAATGTATTATAGCTGAAAGTGTCTCTACTGTCAAGCATGCAAAAACTGATTCAACAGCTCTTCCAGTTGTTCGTAGCTCTCCACTTCGTTTAACGCGCGTCTGATATGACTGGCACCGTAATAGCCTCCGGTATACCACGAAGCGTGCTTGCGCATTTCGCGAATACCGACATAATCTCCCTTAAACGCAATCTGCATTCGCGCATGACGCAACAATAATTCGACCATCTCTGCCAGAGACGGCTTGGGCAGAGGTTCGCCGGTTTCCCATTCATGTATGATTTGTTTGAAAATCCACGGATTACCCTGTGCACCGCGTGCGATCATAAAACCGTCGCACCCGGTCTCTTCTTTCATGCGTAATGCATCGGATGCCGTCAAAATATCTCCGTTCCCGATCACCGGTATCGTGACAGTCTCTTTTACTTTCCGGATAATCGACCAGTCTGCTTTTCCGGAATAATACTGTTCGCGTGTGCGTCCGTGTACTGCGACCGCCGCTGCACCGGATTCCTGCGCGATATGTGCGAGCTCCGGCGCATTCACATGCGCTTCGTCAAAGCCTTTGCGAATCTTCACCGTCACGGGCCGACTCGTTGCTTTTGCCATTGCCTCTATAATCTGTCCTGCCAAAAGTGGCTGCTTCATGAGCGCAGAACCCTCACCATTATTCACGACTTTTGGCACCGGGCATCCCATGTTTACATCTAAAATGTCAAACTGCACACCCTCATCTTCGATTCTCTTTGCGATATCCCCCATAATCTGCGGATCGCTGCCAAAGAGCTGTAGCGAGACCGGATGCTCACGCTCATCGATCGTCAACATCGCTCTTGTGTTTTTGTTGTTATACAAAATCGCCTTTGCACTGACCATCTCCATGCAGAGCAATCCTGCGCCCTGCTCCGCGCATAACAGACGAAAAGGCAGGTCTGTTACACCTGCCATTGGTCCTAATATCAGATTATTTTTGAGTGTTACATTGCCAATCTGTAAGGTTTGCAATTCTATATCCTCTTTCGTCTTACTTATTCTTCTCATAGATAATGCGCATACCGTCTAAGGTCAGATTCGGGTCGTAAATGTCGATTTTCCTTGTCTCTGCCGCTATCATTGCACCCAGTCCGCCTGTCGCTACGACTTTCAAATCTTTATAACCAGACTCCTCACGCACTTTTTCGATGATGTATTCGGTCTGACCGATTTGTCCGTAAACCAATCCTGCCTGCATACTGCTAATCGTTTCTCTTGCGAGTATACTTTTCGGTTTCTTTATCTCAATTTCAGGTAATTTTGCCGCTTCCTGCCACAGTGCCCGCGCTGCGGTACGGATTCCGGGCGCAGTAATTCCGCTTAAAAACTGACCTTTTTCATCGACCAAATCATATGTAGTAGCAGTTCCGAAATCTAAAACAAGAACCGGTCCGCCATATTTTGTGTACGCACCTACTGCATCTACGATTCGGTCTGCCCCTATCTGCGAAGGATTTTCTGTCACCACATGTATTCCGGTCTTTACACCGGGCTCGATAATCAACGGGTCTACATGCAAATATTTGTACAATCCGTTGCGCAGTGAGTACATCACCGCCGGTACTACAGAAGATATGATTGCCGCCTGAATATCTGCCGGGTCAATATCATTATCACGCATCAGATTTTTCAACAATGTGCCGTATTCATCGGATGTTCGCGGCAATTTGGTCGTGATACGCAGTGTACAAAGCAACTTTTCTCCGTCGAATACACCGATTGTTATATTTGTATTTCCTACATCTAACGTTAATAACATGACTCTTCGTCCTCCATCTGTTCACCCAGAAAAAATACCCGGAAATATAATTCTAACGACTCCAACAGCTCCTGCTTGGTGTTTTGCAATTGTTTGATTTTCAAAACACTTCCGATTTCGTCATACAGGAAATCCCCTTCTTCTGCTTCTGTTCGAAATTCAAGGTTTCCTTCTTCATCATACACGAGCTGCAATGTCCCGCCGATATCTTCGGTGTACAACACACACATGATTTTCAATTCGTCTTTTATGCCTTCGGGCAAACCTTCAAAGTTCTCATTTAAATAAAATTTTTTCGTGTAGGAGCTGGCTCCACACAATACTACTTCTTCGCTATACATATCCGTATACCCCTCTCACTGACACCTCGCCGGAATCAATCGCCCGCATTCCGTCCGCTGTATGCACCAGCAGTGCGCCTCTCTCATCGATGCCCTCTGCCACTGCTTCATAGGTTCCATGTGGGTCTAAAATCAGCACCTGTTGATGCCGGTTAATTAAATAATCATTGTATACATCCTGCAACACAGACAAATCCTGTGTCCGCATAAAAATCTCATAGATCTTGGCAAACTGCTCGCAAATCGCGCGAACGATTTGTGCGCGCTTGAAATGTCTGCCACTCACCATATAGAGACTCGTCGCACGATCCGCCAATTCTTCGGCGAAGCCTTCCTCGTGTACATTTACGCCGATACCTACCACGATATGACGTATCTTTTCCACATCGGTACTCATTTCAGTCAATATACCGCATATTTTTTTACCGTCTATGACAATATCATTTGGCCACTTGATCGATCCGCGCATCCCGGTTTCCTGTTCCAATGCCCGCGCAACAGCGATTGCACTCACAAGTGTCAGCATCGGTGCATTCATCGGCAACAATTCTTCCGGTTTTAAAATCAAACTCATGGCAATCGAATCTCCTGCCGTCATCTCCCAGCTTCGCCCACGTCTGCCTTTTCCTGCTCGCTGACAATCTGCCACGACCAGTGTTCCGTGTATCGCACCTTCGGCTGCCAGTTGCATCGCCGTCGTATTTGTCGAGTCGAGCGTTTCATAGTATACAACATCTGCGCCGACCCAGCTTTTTTCTGCGAGACATTCCAATTCCTGCTTCGTCATAGTGTCCGGCATCTCATATTCTTTCACTGCATGACTCCTTAGCGCGGCATCGTTGCATACATAATCGCTTTGATGGAATGCATGCGGTTTTCTGCTTCATCAAATACGACTGACTGCTCGCTTTCGAATACTTCATCTGTTACTTCCAGTTCTGAAAGTCCGAATTTCTCATATACTTCGCGTCCGACGATTGTTTTCAGATCATGGAATGCCGGCAGACAATGCATGAATATCGCAGTCGGCTTTGCATTTGCCATCGCTGCGGCATTCACCTGATACGGTTTCAATTCATCAATACGCTCTTTCCACACTTCTGCAGGCTCACCCATAGATACCCATACGTCTGTATAAATTACGTCTGCATCTCTTGTCGCATCTTCTACATCTTCGGTCAATGTAATCGTTGCACCGGTCTTCTTTGCAATTTCTTCACAAATATCAACCAGCTTTTTGTCCGGGAAATACTTTCTGGAAGTACATGCCACAAAATCCATTCCCAGCTTTGCACAGGTAACCATCAAAGAATTACCCATATTGTAGCGGGCATCTCCCATATATACAAACTTCACATCCTTCAGATGTCCGATATGCTCACGTATCGTCAACATATCTGCTATCATCTGTGTCGGATGGAACTCATTTGTAAGTCCATTCCATACCGGTACTTCTGCGTAACGAGCCAGCTCTTCCACGATATCCTGCCCAAAACCGCGATACTCTATACCGTCAAACATTCTGCCCAGCACGCGTGCGGTATCCGCAATACTTTCTTTCTTTCCAATCTGTGAAGCGGAAGGATCTAAATACGTCACATGCATACCCAGATCATGTGCTGCGACTTCAAACGAACAACGGGTTCTGGTACTTGTCTTTTCAAAAATCAAAGCAATGTTTTTTCCGCGCAATTCATCATGCGCCTCGCCGTTCTTCTTTTTCGCCTTCAATTCTGCCGCTAAATCAATCAGATAATTAATCTCTTCCGGTGTATAATCCAATATCTTTAAAAAATCTCTACCCTGTAAATTCATACGCATTCTCCCATTTCTATGTATTATTTTTGTAGTTTATTTGTAACTCAATTGATAAACGGGCTGCCCTCGGGCAACCCGTATTTATTTTTGTTATTTTTCTGATGCAATCTCTACAACGGACTTTGCCAGACCTGCAACTCCCTGAATCTCTGAAGGGATGATAATCTTGGTCGCTTTTCCGTCTGCTGCCTTTGCAAACGCTTCTAAGCTCTTTAACTGCAATACGCCTGCATCCGGCTGAGCTTCTTTCAAGAAACGAAGACCGTCTGCATTTGCCTGCTGGATTTTCAAAATAGCCTCTGCCTGACCTTCTGCCTCACGAATGGTCGCTTCTTTACGAGCTTCTGCACGCAAAATTGCTGCCTGCTTTTCAGCCTCTGCATCCAAAATCGCTGATGCTTTCTTACCTTCTGCCACCAGAATGGTAGATTTTTTCTCACCCTCTGCACGCAGAATAGCTTCACGGCGTTCACGCTCTGCTTTCATCTGCTTCTCCATCGCATCCTGAATCTCATGCGGCGGGATAATATTCTTTAACTCTACACGATTTACTTTTATTCCCCAAGGGTCTGTCGCAACATCTAAAGATGCACGCATCTTTGTATTGATCGTCTCGCGGGAAGTCAAGGTCTCGTCTAACTCTAAATCACCGATGACATTACGAAGTGTCGTAGCGGTCAGATTTTCAATCGCCATAATCGGATTTTCTACACCGTATGCAAACAGCTTCGGGTCTGTAATCTGGAAATACACAACCGTATCAATCTGCATGGTAACATTATCCTTTGTAATTACCGGCTGCGGCGGGAAATCTACCACCTGCTCTTTCAGGTTTACACGCTTCGCAACGCGGTCAATAAAGGGCATCTTGAAATGAAGTCCTACACTCCAGGTCGCCAGATAGCCGCCCAAACGCTCTACTACTACTGCATGAGCCTGCGGCACAATCTTAATACATGATACAACAATTACGAGCACTACAACTAAAAGCAAAAGAATCGCTATAATAGGTCCCATAAATTTACCTCCTTGAAAAAAAAATATCTTTCTGCATTATAGCAAATCACTTTGGGAAAAACAATAAAAAATGAGAAAAACAACCATTTTTCGTTGCTTTTCTCATTTTCGCTTGTTGTTTATTTAATAAAATACATGATTTCCGATTACAAGACCGGCTCTGCCGTTTACACGATGGAAATATAATTTACCGCCTGTCGGATCTACTCCTGCAAGTGCATCCTCTGCCGCACGTTTGCAATCGTTAGAGATGTTTCCGCTAGAGAGAACTCTGGCGAGCGCACCATTTCTAACCGGTCCGAACTGACCACTCTGATAAATGACACCTGATATCGTGTTGGGGAAACTGCTGCTGCGTACACGGTTCAAAACAACTGCTCCTACCGCTACCTTTCCTTCGTAGCACTCACTTCCTGCCTCACACTGAATAATTGCTGCTAACAAATATTTTTCATCTACAGATGCTGCTGTGGCTGCGGCTGCTTTCTTCTCTGCTGCTTCTTTTGCCTTCTGTGCAGCGATTTCTTCTTCGATGGAAACAGCATCAGTCGTTCCTAATTTTACTTTTACATACTCTTCTGATACATAACCATCACCTGCTTTTACAGATACTGCTACCCAGCCCTCTACTTTTTGGGCCTTTTTGTTAAATAAAAGCTTGTCGCCCTTGTCTGCTACAGTTAATACCTTCGCGTCTTCACTGGCTTCGCTTCTGACACGCAGACCGTCTGTCTTTACAAACGCATACTTTTTACATACATCTTTTGCGTTATTGTAGGCATCCTCGCCCATA
>JAGAOE010000193.1 GCA_017623885.1 Eubacterium sp.
CATCTTCGAAACATCCGCATAACTCTCTGCCGGATAATAGTCGCCCAGACTCACTGCCTTATTTGTTTCTGTTGTCTGCGGCTTTTCAGATTCATTCTGCTTGTTCTCTTCTGCAGCACCAGCCGTATCCCCTGTCTGTTTTTTCGGTACTTCCGCTTTTGCCTGTGTCGTCAACTCCACTCGCTGCGACTGCGGTACAAAGGATTCTGAGCTGTCTGCAATCCCCACTGCGGCAAGCGATGCCACAAACACAACTGCAGCGGCTGCCACACGCGAACCGGCAGTATGCGAAAATCGCCATTTCCGGATTTTTCCTGTAGCATTTGTTTTCTTCTCACATTCCCGGCTATCCGCCTTTTCGCTACACTTTTGTTTTTCTAAACGAGCCTGAATCTGCTGCGGCGAAAGTTCCGGCGGAATCTCTACCGACTGTGCTTCTCGCCATAATTGTTCCAGTATTTCATTTTCTTTCATAATGATGTGCTCCTTTCCCAACGTATCAATCGTTGACGTTCAACGCATCCCGCATCTTTTTTAGTGCACGATGCTCCCGCGACCTGACGGTATTTTCGTTCATATGTAGCAGGCTTGCGATTTCTCTTGTTTTATATCCGCCAAATACATGCAAACCGATTATCTGCTGATCGGTTTCATCCAGCCTCACATATTCTTCCCGAATCTGCAATCGTTCTTCGCCCGACAAATGTTCCTCTGCCGGCAATGAATTTTGCAGCTCATCCGAGAGCTCACCCGGTCGACTCAGATAATCCTTGCGTTTTCGTCTGCATTTGTTTGATAAAATCGAAAACATCCACGCGCGAAATGATGTTTCTTTTTCCAGCTTTTCAATCGTTTCCCACGCATCCGTCACCGTTTCACTGACTACGTCTTTCGCATCTTCCGGATGCCGTAACATATAGTAGGCAAACTGATACAGTTCCCGATAAATCTGTTCATACAATTTTGCAAACGCTGCCGCATCGTGCTTTTTCGCTGCACAAACGAGTGTTTCCAATTCCATAACGTTCCTCCGGAGTATTTCTTTTTTTCCTTCTTACACCCTTTTAGTGTTCGAAAACTCCTGTTTTGTTGCACATCATATAAAATTTTTTCAAGCTTTATTCAAACGGATAGCGGATGCCCCACTGGTTTCGCAGCTCATCCATCCACTCCATCATCCGAATCGTCTCCTCGTGCGGCATTTCTTCACATTCCAATGCGCCTTGTTCCAATGCCTTTTTACATGCCAGCACTTCATATTCATAACCACTGATTTTTTCCGGAATCGCTACTTCACGTATAAATCGACGATCCGATGCATAGATTTCAATTTTTGTAATGTTGTTGATATTGTAAGCAATCAGATAACCTTTGCTTCCATATATGATGCCGTACTGCTCAGTCGCCGCATACATTCCCATATGCAGTGTCGCCATACGTCCATCTTTATATGTAAGAATCACGCCTGCCTGTCCGTCCACGCCGGTCTCAAATTTCACACAGGAAGATGTGATGCCCGCGATATCCGTTCCAAAAAACATGCCGGCAAAATTGATCGGATACACGCCGACATCCAACAATGCTCCACCTGCCAACTGCGGATTCGTGAGTCTGTCTTTGTCCGTCAGGCAATAGCCCAGATTGGCGCTGAGCATGTGCATCTCACCGAGTTCCCCACTCGCCATAATATCAGCGATGATTTTCCGTGACGGCATGTAGCGTGTCCAAATCGCCTCGGTCGCAAACACATTCTTTTCTTTTGCATATCGCAAAAGCTCCCTTGCCTGCGCTGCATTTGCGGTAAACGATTTTTCACACAAAATCGGCTTCCCATATGAAATACACAACTTTCCATGCTCCAAATGATGCGAATGCGGTGTCGCAATATATACCAAATCCACACCCTCATCCTTTAGCATTTCTTCATAAGAGCCATACGCCTTCGAAATGCCAAATTCTTTCGCAAACACTTCTGCACGCTCCAATTCGCGTGCTGCGACCGCATAAGCGCACACACCTTCCATACGGTTCAATGTGTCTGCCATGACACGCGCGATTTTTCCTGCACCCAAAATACCTACTCTCATACTTTTTCTCCTTTATCATTATTTTTTAAGCTTCTAACAAACACTGCAGCTTTCTTTCTACACTTGCATAATCTCCATCAAAGACAATTCCATGCATTCCGTAATCCTTTGCCGCCTCCACGTTTTCCACGCGATCATCAATAAAAACACACTCCTGCGGTGTCAATTCATATGTTTCACAAAGTAATTCATAGATTTTTCTATCCGGCTTAATCAGACGCACGGTAGATGAAACCATAATCCCGTCAAACAATTCTACGTCATACTGTCTGGGAAAATAGGTATAGAACCGATTACATGCATTCGACAGCACATACATTCCATATCCCTTTTTACGGTATGTTTCACAAAACGCCTGCGCGCCATCGATCGGTGTCAGACAAATGTCCCATCCGTCCACGCAACGTTTCAGCTTTTCGTGCAGCTCCTCGGGCAAATGCTCTTTTACAATATCATACCGCTGTTCGTTCGTGATTTCTCCTCGGTCAGCCATAATCCACGCTTCGCCCTCAAACAAATGTGTATGTATCAACTGTTTCTCTTCCTCGGTATCACATACCAGATTTAAGATTACATATGGGTCATATGCCAAGAGCACATTTCCCATATCCATGATGATGTTTTTTATCATTTCAAATACTCCTTTACTGCAAATAAATCCGGCAAAACGATATCTGCAAGCGCTGCGATCTCTTCAGTCGGCTGCTTCAAATCCGGTACCATAACAGCCGTCACGCCTGCCGCCGCAAGTGCACGAATTCCGTTATAGGAATCCTCTATACCGACTGCCTGACTTGGCGAAACCTGCAGTTCTTCACATGCTCTCAGAAAAATATCCGGTTCCGGCTTGCTGCGTGCCACCATGTCACCGCATATCACCGCATCAAAATAGAACCGGATTCCTCCATCCTTTAATTCCTGTTCTACGACTTCCCGTCTTGTTGAAGACGCGAGTGCTACCTTGATATTGTGCATTTGCAAAAACTCCAGCAATTCTACTACGCCGGGCTTTTTCGGAAGTCTCCCACCACCATATCTGCTGTGGAACAAATCTGACATTTCTTTTTTATACGCATCATACGGAAACTCAGCCCCGTAATGCGCCAGCATAATCGCCCGACTCATTTCTCTTGTCGTACCCAGACATGCATAACACTGTTCCTCGATTCCTTCGATTCCATATTTATCAGCAATCTCTTTCCAACATTCGACGACTTTAATTTCCGAGTCAAAAATCACACCGTCCATGTCAAATAATACTGCTTGCGTTTTCATATTTTTACTCCTTCTCCACAAATGCTTTCTTTGAACGATTTCTTCAAAGCTTTATCTGAATTTTTTTCGCATCCATGCCAATATGCGATGTATCGGGTCGCGTAACGGAAGCATCCACAGCCACAGTCCGAAAAACAACCGATAGCCCACATGTTTTACAGAATATTCCTTTCCTTTGCGCGTCCATGCAATCAAAATCCCTCTCATCTGTTCTGCACGCAAGGGACCTTCGACCTCGCTCTGATTATCTCCGACCAGATAAAACGAATCACCGCATCGTTTAAAGATGCGGTGCATAACCAGGATTCCGCCCGCCTGCAGATCCCGGCGATACACTACTACATCGCCCCGCCGCAGCTTTGCCACATCTACGGGTGCAATCACTGCCTCATCTCCTGTGCCGACAAACATCGGATACATACTTGTCCCCTGCGGACACATGCGAATCGTTTGTCCTGACAACAAGAGCTGTTCAATATCTATTTTTTTCTCTGTCGGCTGTGTCCCCGGATTCTTTGCTATTGTCAACTTCTTCGCTCCCCTATTCGTCTGCCTTTCATTCTGGCTTTGTCCTCATACATCTTTTGATCTGCTTTTTCACAAATCTCCTGTACGGTATCTACGATGCGTCCCGCTGAATAACCGAGCGCAATACCGAGCGGCAAACCTGCGATTTCTATCTCTGAACACATCTTTTTCACCTGCTCCATCTCATGCAAAACCTTTTCATCCTCCGGCAAAAAATAGATTGCGGCAAATTCATCTCCTCCGATTCGGTAAATCCCTTCGGCTGATTTCAAGCTTGCCTTTAAAACATCCGATGCCGCTACAATCAATTTATCCCCTTCCATATGTCCAAAGTTATCATTCACATATTTCAGACCATTAATGTCTGCCATCACAAAGCCAATCCGATATTCTTTTTTTGCATTTGCATACTTGCATTTGTATTGCTCCAAATCTTTTCCGTAGCTGTTTCGATTCTTTAAATGTGTCAAAAAATCCCACAGTGCCTGCTGTCTAAAATGTCGGTCCGGATGATCTAATGTGACAAATATACCAATGCATACAAACGTAATCGCTGCACCGGTCATCAAAAGCTCCGGAATCAACGCCTGCGCCAATATCTCTGCAAACAGTAGCAAAATCATCGGAATCAGCACCCGGCGCACGCGCGGTTCCATCCGGTGATGATATAAAAACAGCAGTACAATATTAATCAATCCATATAAAATAAATAATCCGTATGCTACAAAAACCAGCGGTCCAAAGCTATAACTCGTGCCATTTCCTTCTACATACTCAATCGGTAAAAACAGCGTACAGACAGCGTATATCAGTAACGGAAGATAACCGACATAGCGAAGATTCCGCTTTTGGATATACACGCCTGCCTGTTCCAAAATATAATTGTACGATTCATAAATAAATAAAATTCCTGACACGAAAAACAGATTGTGTAACAGCCAATTCAGCGCACTCGGCACCACATCCCTGCTATTTACTGTAATAAATGTAATCATGTCAAACAGGACATGTGTCAGTGCATAACATAACAATCTGAGAAACACATTGTTTTTGTCGTTCACCTTATTCATCACATAATAGCCAAGAATAAAAATAAGAATCAATAGACAAATCAACTCTTCACGTAACATCAACAACATCTCTTGTCACCTTCCTCAAAAACGTTTTATCCCTTTGTATTTTCACTTATCATATCACGAAGCCGTACTTCAAGTAAATATTTATGTTTTCTCCATACGACACAGAAAAACGGTCGTAAAGATTCTTTCAATCTTTACAACCGTTTCGTAGTCATATTCTATCATTGTTTCTACTTTTCCATCATGGAACAAATCAACGCATTCAATTTGCCCGCACAAAGCGGCGGAATATTATGACCGGCTTTGTCCCAAATCTCATATTTACAATTCGGATTTTGTTCTGACAGTCTTCGAATACTCTCATGCACTTCTTTCTGTTCTTTTTTTCCTGCCAGCGCAATCATCGGAATGGTTACATTTTTAAACGCCGGAACACTGTCAATCCTAAAAATACCAAATAAATTAGACTCTTACATATCCGCCTGTGTAGATAATTCGCCTATGTTTTGTATATCATTTTCACGCCAAAAATGATATAATCCGTAGTAATCGAATGTATGTAAAGGAGTTTTTATCAATGACCAAATTTCGCAGCGGCTACCTGCTGACCACACTTGCTAACC
>JAGAOE010000194.1 GCA_017623885.1 Eubacterium sp.
CGACTGTAGAGCAAAAACAAGAACCAGTCGGGCAAGCCAGAGAGAAATCACCCAACTAGAGAGCAAAAAACAAGAAATAGTGGGACAAGTAGGAGAAAAACCACCCGACTAGAGAACAAAAAACAAGAAATAGTCGGGCAAGTGTGAGGGAAATCACCCGACTAGCGAGCGAAAACCAAGAAACAGTTGGATGAGTAGGGAGAGAATTACCCGACTGTAGGAAGAAAAGTAAGAAAAAGTTGGACAAGAAGGCGAGATGCAGCCCAACTGTAGGAAGAAAAGCAAGAATTAGTCGGGCAAGTGTGAGGGAACTCACCCGACTCGCGAGCGAAAAATAAGAACCAGTCGGGCGAGTAGGAGAAAAACAACCCGACTAGAGAGCAAAAAACAAGAAGCAGTGGGGCAAGCAGGAGAAAAACAACCCGACTGTAGAGCAAAAAACAAGAACCAGTGGGTCAGGTAGGAGAGAAATCACCCGACTGTAGAGCAAAAACAAGAACCAGTCGGGCGAGCAGGAGAAAAACCACCCGACTAAAGACAAAAAAACAAGAATCAGTCGGGCAATACACCCCAAGTTTCGCTCTAAAGCACGAAGTGAAGCGAAAAAGAAACAAATGCACGAGAAAAAAGTTCTTGCATTTCTTATTATAAAGTGCTACACTGACAACAGTTGAATATTGTGCTAGATAAAGAGTGGGTCAGAAAACCCACTCTTCTTTGTGTAATTAGGAAATTTCCTCAGAATTCCCCATTACACAAAAACGCTCCGCGAGGATCGCACTGCGGCGGAAAAGAAGTATGTCGCTTGTCGCGACCCACCGTAGGCGGAGAATCTCGCAAGCGAGATTCTTTGTTCTTTGATAGGAAATTCCTATCAAAGAACAGCACTGCGTGCACAGATGCGCAGCTAACGCGCGCGGAACAAAAGCTGTGCTGAGGTAGGAACGTGTAGGCGCGGAGTGTGCGAAGCACACTTTTGTTCTTGAAAAAAGAGTAAAAAAAGGAAGGTGATTACATGTCAAGACGACAGGATTATGAAGCGCAAACAGAAGCGTTGTTGCTCCCAATCCTTGAAAAGTATGGTTTTGAGCTGTATGACGTAGAATATGTGAAGGAAGGCGGAACAAACTATTTGCGTGCATACATTGATAAACCGGATGGAATTGCAGTTAATGACTGTGAAGTAGTGGCGAGAGAGATGAATCCGATTTTGGATGAAAAAGATTATATTCAGGATTCATATGTATTTGAAGTAAGTTCACCGGGATTAGGGCGTCCGTTAAAAAAAGATAAACACTTAGAAAAAAGCATCGGTGAAGAAGTGGAGATTCATACATTTCGACCGATTAATCATGAAAAACAGTTTTTTGGATACTTAAAGAGCTTTGATGCAAAAACAATTGTGATTGAAGACGAAGAAGAAACAGAACTTACTTTTGCCAGAACAGATATTGCCTTGATTCGGCTGGCATTTGATTTTTAGGAGGAAAAAGAAAAGATGAAGAATGAATTATTAGAGGCACTGACAATCTTAGAGCAGGAGAAAAATATCAGCAAGGACACATTGATTGAAGCGATTGAGAACTCGTTAGTAACTGCCTGCAAAAATCACTTTGGAAAGTCAGATAACGTAAAGGTAGACATGGACCCGGATACTTGTGAGTATCATGTATATCAGGCGAAGACCGTAGTCGAAGTCGTAGACGATCCGGTATTGGAAGTCAGTCTGGCAAAGGCAAAAATGATTGATTCAAAATATGAAATCGGAGATACCATCAATTTTGAAATTAAGTCACAGGAGTTTGGACGTATTGCAACACAGAATGCAAAGAACGTTATTTTGCAGAAAATTCGTGAAGAGGAAAGAAAAGTACTCTACAGCGAATATTATAGTAAAGAAAAAGATATCGTAACAGGTATCGTACAGCGTTATATTGGCAGAAATGTCAGCATAAATCTTGGAAAAGTCGATGCGATTCTGACAGAAAACGAGCAGGTACGCGGAGAAGTATTCCAGCCGACCGAGCGTATCAAGCTCTATATTTTGGAAGTAAAATCTACACCGAAGGGACCGAAGATTTTAGTTTCCAGAACACATCCGGAATTAGTGAAGCGTTTGTTTGAGTCAGAAGTGACAGAAGTAAAGGATGGTATCGTAGAGATTAAGAGTATTGCGCGTGAGGCAGGAAGCAGAACAAAGATTGCTGTTTATTCAAACGATCCCGATGTAGATGCAGTGGGCGCATGTGTCGGTATGAATGGTGCGCGTGTCAATGCAATCGTGAACGAGCTTCGCGGAGAAAAAATCGACATTATAAACTGGAATGAGAATCCGGCAATGTTGATTGAAAATGCATTGAGCCCTGCAAAAGTAATTTCAGTTATAGCAGATGCAGAAGAAAAGACTGCAAAAGTCGTTGTTCCTGATTATCAGTTGTCGTTGGCAATCGGTAAAGAAGGACAGAATGCACGCTTGGCTGCACGTCTGACCGGATTTAAGATTGATATTAAATCTGAGACACAGGCACGTGAAGCCGGTGACTTCATGGATTATGAGAATGATTATGAAGATGAAGAGTATTATGAAGATGAAGAATACTATGAGGACGGCGAATATTACGAAGAAGGCGAGTACGCTGATGAAGAGTATGCTGACGAAGAGTATGTAGAGGATGAATCGTATGAAGAATACGAGGAAACAGAATATGCAGAGGAAGATGATATAGATGAAGGGAACGACGACAAATAGAAAAATTCCGATGAGACAATGTGTGGGATGCGGTCAGATGAATGAAAAACGTCTGATGTACCGAGTGATAAAGACACCGGAGAATGAGTTGCTTTTGGATAAAACCGGTCGAAAAAACGGTAGAGGCGCATACATTTGCCCACAGGAAGAATGTCTGCAAAAAGCGGTGAAGTCAAAAGGTCTGGAGCGTTCTTTAAAAATGCAGATTCCGAGTGAAGTGTATGAGAGTCTGACAGAGGAGATGAAACAGAGTCATGAAGCGTGAGGAACACAATATTACAAAAGCGAATCGACCGGACAGAGTTCTTTCGATGCTTGGAATCACAGCAAAAGCAGGAAAGATTGTCAGTGGCGAGTTTGGAACGGAAAACGCAGTGAAATCAGGAAAAGCGTTTCTTGTGGTAATAGCGAGTGATGCATCTGAAAACACCGAAAAAAAATTTCGCGATATGACAGATTTTTATGAAGTTCCGCTCATCGTCTATGGAACCAAAGAAACCTTAGGCGGTTGTATCGGAAAAGATTATCGTTCTTCTCTGGCGATTACAGATGAACAGTTGGCAGAAGCGGTAAAAAAGAAATTATAAATTGATTCAGTGTGTCTGAATCATAAAAATACACGGAGGTAGTTAGTTTATGGCAAAACGAGTATATGAGCTGGCAAAGGAGATAGGTACGGATAATACTTCTCTGATGCAGTTTCTGACTGAAAAAAATATAGAGGTAAAAAGTCATATGAGCACATTGGAAAATGATGTGATTGCAATGGTAAAAAGTGACTTTGAAAGACCGGCAGTAAAAGCGGCTCCGGCAAAAACAGAAGAAAAAAGTGCAGCGGATGAAAAAATGGCAGAGCGCCCGAAAAAGAAGGCGAGTATAACTGCAGTCTTTAATCCGCAGAATAGTAAAAATATGAAAGATCGCAAACCGCCGCAGAAACGTCCGGCAGGAGAACGCCCGGCACGGCCGGCGGGAGAGCGTCCGGTAAGACCGGCAGGAGAACGTCCGGTACGCCCGGCAGGAGAACGCCCGGTACGTCCGGCGGGAGAGCGTCCGGTACGTCCGGCAGGAGAGCGTCCGGTAAGACCGGCAGGAGAACGTCCGGTACGTCCGGCAGGAGAGCGTCCGATTCGTCCGGAGAAAGAGCAAGTGACCAAAGTTGTAGCAGAACAGCCTGTTAAAGTGGAAAGTGAACGTCCGGTAAAACCGGAAGCAGAACGTGTGGCACGTCCGAATACAGAGCGTCCTGCAAGACCGGCAGATAACCGTCCAAACAGAGGTGAAAGCTTTGAAAAAAATGAAAAATTTGAAAAGAATGATCGCAGGGATCGCAAAGATACCCAAAATAATCGCGGTGGTTCCGGTTTTAATCAAGGTGATAGAAATAACAATCGATTCGGTGGCAATCGCCAAAAAGAATCTGGCGGCCCCAGATTAGACCGCGAACTCGGCAAGTTTAACAAAGAATCATCAAAGGCAGTAGTGCCGGATGAAGTGCGTACAAAAGAGAGCCGTGACAATAACCGCAAGAAAAATAATAACAATAATAACAACAAAGATTACGACAAGCTGGGAAGCAAAAAGCAGGAACGCTTTGTAAATCTGGAAAAACAGACCGGACACAAAAAGCGTAATGCAGTTCCGCAGCAGCCGGCAGCAAAGGATGATGATACGATTAAGACCATCACGTTACCGGAGCATCTGACGATTAAGGAATTGGCAGACCGCATGAAAGTGCAGGCATCTGTTTTGATTAAAAAATTGTTCTTGAAAGGACAGATGGTTACCGTAAATAATGACATCAGCTATGAAGAGGCAGAGGAAATCGCATTAGAGTTTAACTATATTGCAGAGCCGGAAGAAAAGATTGATGTCATTGCAGAACTGTTAAAGGAAGACGAAGAAGATACAGAAAAGATGGTATCACGTGCACCGGTCGTATGTGTTATGGGACACGTAGATCACGGAAAAACTTCCTTGCTGGATGCGATTCGTCATACAAAGGTGACAGACAAAGAGGCTGGTGGAATTACTCAGGCAATCGGTGCGTATATTGTGACTGCAAATGGGCAGAATATTACTTTCCTGGATACACCCGGACACGAAGCATTTACAGCGATGCGTATGAGAGGTGCAAACTCAACCGATATCGCAATTTTGGTCGTAGCAGCCGATGATGGTGTGATGCCTCAGACAGTAGAAGCAATCAATCATGCAAAAGCAGCAGGCGTAGAAATTATCGTAGCCGTAAATAAGATTGATAAACCGGCTGCGAATATCGATAAAGTAAAGCAGGAATTGTCAGAATATGAACTGATTCCCGAAGATTGGGGTGGAAGCACAATTTTCTGTCCGGTATCAGCACATACAAAAGAAGGTATTGATAACCTGCTTGAAATGATTCTTTTGACATCTGAAGTATTAGAGCTGAAAGCAAATCCGAAGAGAAATGCAAGAGGTCTGGTCATCGAAGCACAGTTAGACAAGGGGCGCGGTGCAGTAGCGACTGTTCTTGTGCAGAAGGGAACCTTGAAGGTAGGTCAGCCGATCGCATGTGGTAGCAGCTACGGAAAAGTGCGTGCGATGATAGATGACAACGGACGCCGTGTAAATGAAGCAGGCCCGTCTACACCGGTAGAAATCTTAGGTTTGAATAATGTCCCCGATGCAGGTGAGACATTCGTAGCGATGGAATCAGAGAAAGAAGCGAAAGCATTTGCTGATACCTATATCTCTGGGAGCAAGAACAAGCTGATCGAAGAGACGAAGGCGAAGATGTCTCTGGATGATTTGTTCTCACAGATTCAGTCCGGAAATGTAAAAGAGCTGAACATTATTGTAAAGGCAGACGTACAGGGTTCTGTAGAGGCGGTAAAACAGTCTCTCGTAAAACTGTCAAACGAAGAAGTCGTCGTAAAGGTGATTCACGGTGGTGTTGGTGCCATCAACGAATCCGACGTTATTCTGGCATCTGCTTCAAATGCGATTATTATCGGATTTAATGTCAGACCCGACCCGATGGCAAAATCGACGGCAGACCGTGAGGGCGTAGACGTTCGTCTGTACAAAGTAATTTATAATGCGATTGAAGATGTAGAAGCTGCGATGAAGGGTATGTTAGACCCGATCTTTGAAGAAAAGGTAATCGGTCATGCAGAAGTTCGTCAGGTATTTAAGGCTTCCGGTATCGGAAACATCGCAGGTTCATATATTCTGGATGGTATATTTGAGCGTGGCTGTAAAGTGCGTGTATCTCGTGAAGGAACACAGATATTCGAAGGTGATTTGGCATCACTGAAGCGTTTCAAAGATGATGTTAAGGAAGTAAAAACCGGATATGAATGTGGTCTTGTATTAGATGGTTTTAACGATATTCAGGAATTTGATATTATTGAAGCATATAAGATGGTGGAGGTACCTCGCTAATATGAGAAAAAACAGTATTAAAAATACGCGAATCAATGAAGAAGTGCATCGGGAGCTATCGAACATTATTCGCGGTGAAATCAAAGATCCCCGCATCCACCCCATGACAAGTGTCGTGGCGGTGGAAGTAGCGCCGGATTTGAAAACATGCAAAGCTTACATCAGCGTACTGGGAGATGAAGAAGCACAGAAAAATACGCTGATCGGCTTGCGGAGTGCAGAAGGCTATATTCGCCGAACGCTGGCGAAAAATATCAATCTGCGAAACACACCGGAAGTGAAATTCATCATGGATCAGTCCATTGCATACGGTGTGAAAATGTCGAAGCTTATCGATGAGGTAAATCATAAAAATGGAAATGAAAACAAATCAGACTCAGAAACAGAATAAAGCAAATGTATGGACGCTTGAAGAAATGCTGACAGATGTTCAGAGCGTGGCGATTGCGGGACACATAAAACCGGATGGAGACTGCGTCGGTTCAACGCTGGCGTTGTACAATTATATCAAGGATTACTATCCGCACATACAGGTGACCTTATATCTGGAGCCGATTCCGAATTTGTTTAAATTTTTACAACGTTCAAATGAAATTGTGAGCGATTGCACAGAGGACATCGTGTATGATGTGTTCTTTGCATTGGACTGTGGAGATACCGGCAGACTGGGAGCAGCAGAAAAATATTTTTGTGCTGCGAAAAAGACAGTCTGTGTCGATCACCACATTAGCAATCAATGTTATGCACAGTGGAATCGCGTGGTGCCGGAAGCAAGCTCTGCATCAGAATTGGTTTTTGAGTTATTAGATGAAGCAAAAATCACGAAAGAGATTGCAGAGTGTCTGTATGTGGGCATTATTCACGATACCGGTGTTTTCCAATATTCCTGCACTTCATCAAAGACGATGAATATCGCAGGAAGACTGATGGACAAAGGGATTGATTATCCAAACATCGTAGATAAAACTTTTTTTGAAAAGACATTTGAACAGAATCAGATTCTGGGAACTGCACTGTTGCATGCGTTGCGATTTTTTGACGGTCGATGCATCGCCAGCATTATCACATTAAAAGATATGGAGCAGTGTCATGCGCAGCCGAAGCATTTGGAGGGAATCGTAGCACAGCTTCGAAGTACAAAAGATGTAGACGTTGCGATTCTGATTTATGAAAATGCAGACGGCAGCTACAAAGTATCCATGCGTACAAATGGTGCAGTGGATGTGGCTAAAATCTGTGTTGCACACGGCGGCGGCGGACATGTTCGCGCGGCAGGTGCGACGATGGTCGGAGATCCTGAAACAATTTTACAGACATTGCTGAAGGATGTAGAAGCGCAGTTGTAGGTGTTACGGAATAAAAGAGTACGTTTATGGATGGAATTATAAATATATATAAAGAAGCAGGCTTCACCTCGTTCGATGTGGTGGCAAAATTGCGAGGCATTTTGCGAGAAAAGAAAATCGGTCATACAGGTACGTTAGATCCGCAGGCGACGGGTGTCTTGCCGGTATGTATCGGTCATGCGACAAAAGTGTGTGAGCTTTTGACGGATAAAGATAAAGAGTATGAAGCGGTGCTGTGTTTAGGAATAAAAACGGATACACAGGATGCGACCGGACAGATTTTGTCTGACCGGAGTGAAAAAGTAGCGTCGCTGTCCGAAGAGCAGGTGCGCGATGCGATTCTTTCATTTATTGGCGAATACGATCAGATACCACCGATGTATTCTGCTTTGAAGGTCGGTGGAAAAAAGCTGTGTGATTTGGCACGTGAAGGAATTGAAGTAGAGCGCAAGGCGCGTCGCGTGAAAATTTTTGATATTGAGATTTTGCAGATGTCATTGCCGGAAATTAAGATACGTGTGCATTGTTCAAAAGGCACCTACATCCGCACGCTGTGTGAAGACATCGGTGAGCTGCTCGGTGTCGGCGGAATGATGAAGAAGCTGGTGCGAACGCGTGTCAGTCATTTTACATTGGATAACGCATTCACGCTGGAGCAGGTGGAAATGTATCGCGATAAAGGTGAACTGATGGAGATTCTGCAACCGATTGATACCGTGTTTTTGCAGTATCCCTCGATGCATGTCAGAGAAATCGAATATGCACAAAAAAAGTTAAAAAATGGAAATCGGCTGGAAATGTCGGATTTTATGGAACAAATCCAAAAAGAAGAATTACAGCAGGGACAACCCATTCGCGTATACGATGCGCAGAACTGTTTTTATGGTATTTATGTGTATGATGAGATACGCAGTGATTTCAAATGCAAAAAAATGATGATTCGACTGAGCTAAGGAACAACAAGATGATTTGCTTGAAACAAATGGAACAATTTAAAATAGAAGAACCGACTGTGCTGACAATCGGAAAATTTGATGGTCTGCACAGAGGACATGAGGAACTGCTTTGTCATTTGCTCGATAAGAAAAAGCAAGGCTTGAAAACAGTGGTATTTACCTTTGATATTCCGCCGAAAAAATTGACAGCAGGGGAACAACCGTATTTATTGTCTACAAATCAGGAAAAACAACAATTGTTTGAAGAACGAGGTGTAGACTATTTGCTGCAATGTCCGTTTACGCCGGAGATGATGTGTATGCCGGCAGAGGAATTTGTTGATTGGATTGTAAATAATCTGAATGTCAAAAGTATTGTCATCGGAGAAGACTGCTGCTTTGGACATCAGCGTCGCGGCAATCATCAGCTATTGGCACAGCTTGCACCGCAGTATGGTTATGAGCTGACCGTTGTTAAAAAACTTCGCTTTGAGGGACGTGATATCAGCAGTACTTATATACGTGAAGAAATCAAAAAAGGAAATATGGAGATTGCGGAGCAATTGCTCGGACATCCGTATTCGATGGATGCGTGTGTACAGACGGGAAATCAGATCGGTCGAACGATTGGTGTTCCCACAGCAAATGTATATGCAGAACCGGAAAAGCTGTTACCGCCGTTTGGCGTTTATGCAGCATCAATAGATATTCATGGAGAGCGTTATGTAGGAATTGCAAATATCGGGCGAAAGCCGACGATAAAGCCGAAGGAAGGAGAACAGAATCCAGTCGGTGTAGAAATGCATATTCTGCAGTTCGACGAAGATATTTACAGAGAGCCGGTAAGAATATCGTTTTATTCTTATGAGCGACCGGAGATAAAGTTTGATTCGATTGCTGAATTAAAGGAGCAGATAACAAAAGATATCAGTTTTTGCAAGGAGTTTTTTCGCTCGAAGATGATTTGAAAATCAAAAATGGAAAATGTAACAATTATGTAACAATTGATTGACATGTTACATAATTGTTGTTATAATGAGACTCGATAATAACAGTAGATGCTAACATCTACTGTTATTTCATGTATTACTGAAATATGTATCACTGAAACATGTATCGTCGATTCGTAAGGACTCTGTACAAGGCGTGCAGAGGATTTACGCTTTTTTACCGATTAGGAGGTATGCATGAAACTCGAAAAAATGAAAGTAGCGTTGGCACTGATAGTAGGAACCGTTGGTTTTCTGGCAACACCGCAGGATACGTTTGCGGCTGCACATGCAGGAATGTCTGCTGTGATTTCTTCCTGTTTAAACCAGTCTGAAGGACTTGTGATTGCGAACAGTGATATTGCTTTGACACGAATGGCTGCATCGGAAGCAGATGCAGAGAAAGCGTCAGATAAAGAATCTGTGAAAGAAACGAAAGACGCAGAAAATCGTACAGAAGATGCGAAAAAAGAAGATGAAACCTTTTGCGGATATAAGAAATTAGGTCTTGCAAATGTAGATAATTACTTAAACATCAGAAAAGAAGCGGATGAGAGCTCTGAACTGATCGGAAAAATGCCGGCAGGCGCAGGATGCGAAGTGTATGACAAAGAAGACGGATGGTATCATATCAAATCCGGCAAGGTAGAAGGCTATGTGTCTGCAGACTATTTGCTGACAGGCGATGCTGCTAAAGAGAAAGCGGCGAAGTATATCAAGGAAGTAGCCACTGTTACGACTACGACACTGTTTGTGCGTGAAGAGCCGAATACAGACTGTGCGGTTATTTCGATGGTTCCGGTCGAAGAAGAACTGACCGTGTTAGAGACCGTAGACAATGGTGCGTGGTACAAAATAGAGATTGACAGTGATGAGGGATATGTCAGCGGTGAGTATGTGGAGATTTCACAGAAATTGCCGAAGGCGATGACGATTTCAGAAGTGAAATACGGACAGGGTGTATCGGATGTTCGTGTAGACTTAGTACAGTATGCACTCCAGTTTGTAGGAAATCCTTATGTATGGGGTGGCACGAGCCTTACAAATGGCGTAGACTGCTCCGGCTTTACAATGAAGGTTTATGCAAAATACGGTGTGTATCTGCCGCATTCTTCGCGTGCACAGCCGAACTACGGAAGACGCATCAGTGCAGCCGAGGCGCAGCCGGGAGATTTGTTCTTCTATGGAAGCGGTGGTGGAATTAACCATGTAGCGATTTATATCGGCGGTGGTCGCGTGGTACACGCAAGTAATCGTCGTGACGGTATCAAGATTTCAAATGCATATTACAGAACACCGCTTTGTGTGGTGAGCTACCTATAAATCAGACGATGATTCGGACAGGCAGTGAAAAGCTGCCTGTTTTTTTTGTTTCATAGGAAAGACCTTGCTATAAAATTTTTATAAAATTATATAA